>JAHJRJ010000056.1 GCA_018830765.1 Bacteroidota bacterium
TACGGATTTGGGATTGAGAAAGACAAATTAAAAAAGATCGACGCGGCGGAGACGCTTCTTCGAGACAGCGGATTTAAATATTTCCGCGTCCGTCACCACGACGAAAATACCGTGCGGATTGAAGTAGGTAAGAATGAAGTTACAAGATTTTTTGATGATGGCTTACGAGAAACGATTGTAAGCGAAATAAAAAAGCTCGGATTTAAATACGTCACTTTAGATTTAGAGGGATACCGAACTGGTTCTATGAATGAGATCTTTAGCGAGTCCGAAAAACAAGCGCATAAACTATAAAAAGAATTGTTCCCGAACTTTTCTCGCGCATAGTGAATATGAACGGAAGGTCAAGAAGAAGGTTATCAGAATAGCGAGATGTGAGGAAGCTTTATCCGGACCTGGAAAAGATTGTAAGACGGATGTAATGACTTATCTTAAATTTTTTGGAATACACGCTTTTGTTTGGAATGTGGAGAAGTCAGATTCTGTTCAATCAAGCTTTGGATTTCCTTCTCAAGGCTAAAATTTTTTGGGCGGACAGGCTGTTGTTAATTTTGATATTAAATTTTTAATTTCTAACTTAACCCGCAACAAACAGGTCACTAATAATTCTGAGTTCGCATATAAATTTATGTCTGAACCGATCCTCCAAACTCACAATCTCTCCAAGCGATTCAAGAAGCGGTTTGCCGTTTCTGAATTGAACATCGAAGTTGAACGCAGCGATGTTTTCGGATTTTTGGGACCAAACGGCGCTGGAAAAAGCACTACCATTCGAATGTTACTCTCGCTCATCAATCCTACGAGCGGAAAAATCACATTATTTGGTAAAAATTTGCACAAACATCGAGGCGAGCTTCTGAAACGCATCGGTGGACTTGTGGAGAAACCGGATTTCTATGGGCATCTTTCAGCATACGACAATCTGAAATTCATCGGTTCGCTATACGGTGGTGTGTCACGAAGTCGCATCGAAGAAGTTCTCGATATCGTGAAGCTGAAGGATAGAATGTACGATAAGGTAAAAACTTACTCACACGGAATGAAACAACGGCTCGGTATTGCTCAAGCGCTGATTGGCAATCCTGAATTGATTATTCTCGATGAGCCAACCTCAGGTCTCGATCCGCAAGGGATGAAAGAAGTGCGCGAACTTATCCGGACACTCTCGAGCGAACATAACATCACTATTTTCTTGTCTTCACACCTTCTCTACGAAATAGAACTCGTCTCAAATAGGATGGCAATTATCAATAAAGGTAAGTTAGTAATTCAAGGAGATGTTCAGGAACTGTTGAACAGCGGCGAGCATCGCGTTCAAATTAAAGCCGAGCCGCACGAGAAAGCTGAACAAGTTATAAAATCTTTACCGTCCGTCCACTTAGTGGACGGAACGGAAAACCGGAACGGTGTGATTGTGGTTTATACTCCGTTCGATAATATCCCGGCTCTCAACAAGGTGCTTGTTGATAACGGTGTGAGTGTGAGTGCGATTATTCCGCGCCGGTCGCTCGAAGATTATTTCCTTGAAATGACTGAAGGAGCGTCCGATGTTTAGAATACTTGCTCTGGAATCGTACAAAATTTTTAAAAAGTGGAGAACTTACATCGGGTTCATCACACTCGCCGTTGTTATCCCTTTAATTATATTGGCGTTTAAGTTGGAAGGCGGCAACTTCGTCAACAACGCCACGCGAAATTTGCAGAGAGATTTTATATTTGTAGGCAATCTTTTAAATGCGTGGTTCATTGCCCATCTCATAATGAACAGTCTTTTCGTCCATATTCCTTTTTTGATTACGCTCGTCGCAGGGGATATGCTCGCGGGCGAAGCAACGGCCGGAACTTACCGCATTCTGCTGACCCGTCCCATTTCGAGAACAAAAATTCTAATCATAAAATACATCGCGACAATTTTTTACACAACAATGCTGGTCGGCTTTTTAGCTATGTTAAGTATCGGACTCGGGTCGATTTTCTTCGGTTACGGCGATCTTTTAGTAATAGATCGAGAAATGTTGATTCTTCCGGGAAATGAAATTTGGTGGCGCTTTGCGGTTGCTTACATCGGCGCCTTGTGTGGAATGTGGGTAGTTGCGTCGGTCGCTTTCTTTTTTTCTTCTTTCGTGGAAAACGCTATCGGTCCTATAATCGGAACGATGGCTGTGCTGATAATTTTTCTTATCGTCAGCGAGTTGCCCGTAGAATTTTTCGAGCCGGTAAAACCATACCTCTTCACAAGTTATTTTGCCGTGTGGAGAAAAGCTTTTGAAGACCCGATAAACTGGACTCAAATTATAAATTGGATTGCGTACTTATTGGCTTACTGTGCGGGTTTATTTCTGCTCACACTTTATTATTTCCGGCGAAAGGATGTTTTGTCATGAGAATGTTTTTTATATTTGCTACAGTAATTACTTTTACGACTCATTTTATTGCCTTAGCACAGCCGGGCGGGAGAGAAATACTAAATCGGGTTGAGGATCGTTTCAACGAAATTAAAGATTACACAGCCGACGTGCTTACGACGATAGAAATGGAACGGCTTCGAATTCCGAGGAAGAAGATAAAGATATATTTCAAGCAGCCGGATAAATTTCATCTAGAGTCGGACGGATTTGCGATGATTCCGCGTGAAGGTTTCGGGTTCAACCCTTCGCAGTTTCAAGCCGACCGTTACGATGCGGTTTTAATCGGGATGGACACTGTTAATGGAAGCACAACTTTTAAACTTCAACTGGCGGCAAAAGTCCGCCCCTTGCGGATTGAATTGCGCTTGAGACAAATTTTTCTTTGGGTTGATTCGCAAAATTGGGTGATTAGAAAAATGGAAAGTATTGCATTCGAGAATAGGTTGGTTAAAGTTACTTTCGATTACGGCTTGGTGGAAAAAAAATATTTGCTTCCATCGAATATCGTGGTGCAGCTATCAAGTCCTTCGACTGAGAAAGAAAACGATACTGAATCTCGCGGAATGGACGGGATGCGCCGACGTATTCCGCGTTCGGGTACAATAACGATTACGTTTACTAAGTATTCGGTAAATCAAAATTTGCCGGATACATTGTTTGAGAAGGAAAAGTAAGGGGTTGGGAAAAATTAAATTACAAACATCCAAAAATCTTCTCATCGGGGCGCACGTGTCGATTGCCGGTGGATTGCATTTAGCTTTTGAACGCGGGGCAAGCATCGGCTGCAAGACCATTCAAATATTCACCAAGAGCAGCAACCAATGGAAATCAAAACAATTAACGGATATGGAGATACAATTATACAAAGCCGCCGCGAGGAAACATAAAATTCATCCCGTTGTTGCTCATGATTCCTATCTCATAAATCTTTGTGCTGCGGATAATGAAATTCTAATAAAATCGCGTCACACTTTTACAGATGAACTACAACGCTGCGAAGCTTTGGGTATTCCATATCTAATATTTCATCCGGGTTCTCATGTAGGTACAGGCGAGTTAGAAGGTATAAAAAAAATAGTAGAATCTTTGAATTTGGCGCACGAGCAGACGCCGAGATTTAAAGTGAAAAGTGTTCTTGAAACAACGGCAGGTCAAGGAACGGCAATCGGATACAAGTTCGAACATCTAAGAAAAATTATAGACGGCGTTGACGAGCCTGAACGAATGGCAGTCTGCTTGGATACAAACCATATCTTTTCTGCTGGTTACGACATACGAACCGAGGTAGAGTATGTAAAGACGTTTAAAGAATTCGACGCCATTATGGGTTTGAACCGACTCGTAGTAATTCATTGTAACGACTCGAAGAAGGAATTCGGTTCACGCGTTGACCGGCATGAACATATTGGCAAAGGTGCGATAGGCAAAGATGCATTTGGATTCATTATGAGAGACAAAAGATTGATTAAAATTCCGAAGGTTTTAGAGACGCCGAAAGGTGTAGATATGATGGATGATATAATTAATATGAAATTATTAAGTGATGTAGCCCAGGAATATTAATACACGTACAAAGCATAGATGCTGAAATAAATTCAGCATGACTCAGGACTTTTTAGTCAACCCAGGATTCGATATTGGGACTTAAACTCTAACTATTTTTTTAATTCTACTTCAAACATTTCGTAATGCGATTGCGATATACCTAAATTTTCGTACGATTTCTTAGCCCGTTCATTATTTCTATCGACATACAATCGCAAACCGCAAACACTTTTATCGGAGTGAGCGAGGTCGTAAACGTGTTGGTATAAATTTTTAAAGACGCCTTGCTGTCTGTATTCCGGCAGAACGTAAACGCTCTGTATCCACCAGAAGAACCTGCAGCGCCAATCACTCCACTCGTATGTAATCATCAATTGTCCGACAATTTTTCCATCCATCTCAGCAACGAAATAAATGCCCATATTCTCATCGGTTAGCACAGAGCGAACGCCGCATTTTAAGACATCCATATTTAACTGAGTGTCTTCAGTTTCTTTTCCCATAGCAGCGTTGAATTCTATAATGCTGTCTGCGTCTATTAATTCAGCGGGTCTTATGATAAGAAAATTATCCATCGAAATATCATTTTGAAAAATATAAAGCACCCTCAGGTCCTAAAGGTAACCCGAATAATATCCAAGCTACTAGCAACAAAATCCACATGAGTGTGAAAATGATAGAATAAGGAAGCATCATCGAGATAATCGTTCCCATCCCGTATTTATCGTTATATTTTTGTGCGAAACTTACGATAAGAGCAAAGTAACTCATCATGGGTGTTATAAGGTTGGTAACGGAATCACCAATACGAAATGCCGCCTGTGTGAGCGCAGGATGGTAACCTAACAGCATAAACATAGGCACAAACACTGGCGCCATAATCGCCCATTTTGCGGATGCACTTCCCATAAACATATTAATAAAAGCTGAGAGGAAAACAAAACCGATTATAAGAAAGATTCCTGTTAAACCGATCGACTTTAAAAATTCAGCGCCATCGATTGCCAGGATTACACCAAGGTTACTATGCCGGAAGAAATAAACGAATTGGGCTGCGAAAAAAACTAAAACGATGTAACCCGCCATTCCGCTCATCGAGCTTATAATATGTTTTACCGCTTCCTTATCATTTCGAATTGTCTTAACAACGAGACCAAATACGAGACCAGGTATAAAAAAGAAGATCATAACTGCTGTAATCATACCTTCTAAAAAAGGTGATTTAAGGATCGAACCTGTTTCCGGATTACGGAGTAGCGCGTTCTCCGGAACGGTTAGAATAATAAATGTTATTGAAGCTATGAGGACGCTAATTCCTGCCCATCTCAACCCTTTTTTTTCGATAGAAGAAATCGTATCGATGGATATTGCTTGAGCACCTCCGTTATATTTTCCGAGGCGTGGTTCCACTATTTTTTCAGTAACCCATGTGCCCGCAAGGACTATGACAATGCCAGATACAAACATAAAATAAAAATTTATCGCCGGGTTTAGATGTATATTGGGGTCAATAATTTGTGCGGCGGATTGACTTAGCCCGGCTAAAACAGGGTCTATTGAACCTATAATAAAGTTAGCACCGAACCCACCGCTTACCCCGGCAAAAGCTGCTGCGAGTCCGGCAAGCGGATGTCTACCGATCGCTAAAAATACAATTGCAGCAAGTGGAATTAAAATAACATACCCGGCTTCTGATGCAGTATGCGATAGTACACCAGCGAATACAATGGTTGCAGTAATAAGTCGTTTGGGCGCCGAGATTACGACGGCTTTGATTAGAGTAGTTAGTAAACCCGACCCTTCGGCTAACCCGATGCCGATCATTGCCGTTAGCACAATGCCGAGCGGGGGAAACTCAACAAAGTTTTTAAATAAATTTGTGTATATCCAGCGGAGTCCATCGCCGCTCAATAAATTCGTAACTGTAACGATCGTCCCATTTGATGGATGTACTGCTTTTAATCCAACGTGGTAGCCGATGGCTGAGGCGATTGCTACCAAAACAGCGAGTATCCCGAACAGAGTTGCTGGGTGCGGAAGTGCATTTCCAGTTTTTTCAGTTATATCTAAGAAACGTTTAAATAAGTTTGAGGAAAATTTTGATACTTTATTCATTATAATCTCTCAAATCGTGCTTGGAAGAATCGTAAATATTTAGGTTCGTAGATCATTTTTAGCCCTTTAATTTTTTCCCTATGATCAAAAACTTCGAGAATTGTTTCAACAGTTATGTCGCAGTGAGCTTGTGTATAAACACGGCGCGGAAAAGTAATGCGAACTAATTCAAGCTTTGGATAGTAATGGTCGCCAGTATCTTTATTCCTTCCCGCCGAAACTATGCCGCGCTCCATCGTTCGAATTCCTGAATCTAAATAAATTTCTGAAGCGAGAGCTTGAGCCGGGAATTCTATTTGAGGAATATGTGGGAAGAACCGTTTCGCATCAATGAAAATTGCATGCCCGCCTATCGGTTTAACGATTGGGATATTATTATCCAGAAGCTTGTTACCGACGTATTCAACTTGTCCTATTCTGGCTCTGATGTGGTCGAACTGAACTGCTTCTTCGAGACCGCGTGCCATTGCCTCCATATCACGTCCAGCTAAACCGCCGTAGGTGTGAAGTCCTTCATAAACCACGACGAGGTTACGAGCTTCTTCAAAAATTTCGAAATCGTTTAATGCTAGAAAACCACCGATGTTCACGAGCAAATCCTTCTTCGCACTCATTGTTGCACCGTCTGTGTACGAACACATCTCGAGGAGAATTTCCGCGATAGTTCCGTTTTGGTATCCTTCTTCGCGAACTTTGATAAAGTATGAATTTTCGATTGCCCGCGTCATATCGAAAATTATTTTGATACCGTATCGGTGAGTTAACTCTCTAACTTGTTTTAGATTCTTCATCGAAATTGGTTGACCGCCCGCCATATTAACCGTTGCGGCGACTGATACGTAGGATACTTTTTCTGCGCCGACTCTTTTGATTAAATCTTCTAATTTTTGTAAGTCGATATTTCCTTTAAAGTGATGTTCGCTAGTAGTATCGTGAGCTTCGTCTATAATAACATCAACGAAAGTCCCACCGGCAAGTTCTTGATGAAGTCGTGTCGTAGTAAAGTACATATTGCCGGGAATAAAGTCGCCGTTCTTGATTAAAATTTTCGATATCAAGTGTTCGGCGCCTCTGCCTTGGTGTGTAGGTATTAAGTATTTGTAGCCGTAATATTTTTGTACAGCTTCTTCCAAGTGGTAATAATTCTTACTTCCCGCATAAGCTTCATCTCCAAGCATCAGTCCCGCCCATTGGTTTTCGCTCATCGCGTTCGTGCCGCTATCCGTAAGTAAATCGATATAAACATCTTCTGATTTCAAGAGGAAAGTGTTATAACCAGCTTCAATAAGAGCCAATTCACGCTCTTTGCGTGTTGTCATTTTAAGCGGCTCGACCATTTTGATTTTAAACGGTTCAGCCCATGACCTTCTTTTTTGTACAGACATAAAAATTTTTCTCCTAATATTTTAAATTAATTAAAGATTTTATCGAAAGAAAAGTAACAATAAAATGAATGGAATTTTTTATAATATAAATAAAATAGGGAAACATTCCAATGAAAAAGATTGTTTATGAATTTGCGAATCAGTTTAAAAAATAGTATAATATACAGCTTCAAAAAAAGTTTTATTAAACTCTTGACATATAAATAAAAAGTTTGTATATTGTTTACCCATTAAGAATGGGTAAGAGATTTTAAGTTGTTGTTCTTTGAAAATAGTGTGTGCGGTTTTTAACGTCATACGATTAGTTAACAACCTTATTAATTTATAAATAAGCCAAAGATTGAACTCGAGGTTAAAATTTTAATAAATTTACAACGGAGAGTTTGATCCTGGCTCAGGACGAACGCTGGCGGCGTGCCTAACACATGCAAGTCTGGGAGAAAGGGGTAGCAATATCCCGAGTAAACCGGCAAACGGGTGAGTAACACGTAGGTAACCTACCTTGAAAACGGGGATAACCTCGAGAAATCGGGGCTAATACCCGATAATTTTCTGTTGCAGCATTGCGATAGAAACAAAAGCTCCAAAAGGGTGTTTCAAGATGGGCCTGCGTCCCATTAGATAGTTGGCGGGGTAACAGCCCACCAAGTCTACGATGGGTAGCTGGTCTGAGAGGATGATCAGTCACACTGGAACTGAGACACGGTCCAGACTCCTACGGGAGGCAGCAGTGAGGAATATTGCTCAATGGGCGAAAGCCTGAAGCAGCGACGCCGCGTGAGGGATGAAATCCGTTAGGATGTAAACCTCTGTGGAGAGGGAAGAATATGGCGCCTTGAGCGCCGTTGACTGTACCTTTTTAGAAAGCACCGGCTAACTACGTGCCAGCAGCCGCGGTAATACGTAGGGTGCGAGCGTTGTCCGGAATTACTGGGTGTAAAGGGTCCGTAGGCGGGTAAACAAGTCATTGGTGAAATCTCACAGCTCAACTGTGAAACTGCCTTTGATACTGTTTATCTTGAGTGTGAGAGAGGATGATAGAATTCATGGTGTAGCGGTGAAATGCGTAGATATCATGAAGAATACCAGTTGCGAAGGCGGTCATCTGGCTCATTACTGACGCTGAGGGACGAAAGCGTGGGGAGCAAACAGGATTAGATACCCTGGTAGTCCACGCCCTAAACGATGGATACTCGGTGTCGGTCCCGTTCTGCACTTGCTTGCAAGTGCAGAACGGGGTCGGTGCCAAAGCTAACGCATTAAGTATCCCACCTGGGGAGTACGATCGCAAGGTTGAAACTCAAAGGAATTGACGGGGGCCCGCACAAGCAGTGGAGCATGTGGTTCAATTCGATGCAACGCGAAGAACCTTACCTGGGTTTGAAAAGTCCGCCGCAGTCTCTGAAAGGGGATTTCCCCGCAAGGGGGGCGGATACAGGTGCTGCATGGCTGTCGTCAGCTCGTGCCGTGAGGTGTTAGGTTAAGTCCTGCAACGAGCGCAACCCCTGCACTTAGTTGCCATCAGGTAATGCTGGGCACTCTAGGTGGACTGCCTACGCAAGTAGAGAGGAAGGTGGGGATGACGTCAAGTCCTCATGGCCCTTATATCCAGGGCTACACACGTGCTACAATGGCCGATACAACGGGTTGCCAAATCGCGAGATGGAGCTAATCCCTTAAAATCGGCCTCAGTTCGGATTGGAGTCTGCAACTCGACTCCATGAAGTTGGAATTGCTAGTAATCGCGGATCAGCACGCCGCGGTGAATACGTTCCCGGGCCTTGTACACACCGCCCGTCAAGCCATGGAAGCTGGGGGTACCCGAAGCCGCTGTACCAACCCGTAAGGGAGGTAGGCGTCTGAGGTAAAATCAGTGACTGGGGCTAAGTCGTAACAAGGTAGCCGTACCGGAAGGTGTGGCTGGATCACCTCCTTTCTAAGGAGTCTTTTTCGAGTAATCGAATAAGACGACTTCGAGAAATCTGACTAATCGGTTGATGTTATACCCGCACACTATTTTTAATTTTGTTCTTTGAAGAGTTTTTAGTGTTACAGTTCTGTACCTCGGGCCTGTAGCTCAGGTGGTTAGAGCGCACGCCTGATAAGCGTGAGGTCGGTGGTTCAACTCCACCCAGGCCCACTCTTATTAGGAAGCGAAAAGAAAAATTTTCTGATAAATAATTTCGAATTCCTAATAACTACCGCAGCTACGGGGCTATAGCTCAATTGGGAGAGCGCGTGGTTTGCAACCACGAGGTTACCGGTTCGATCCCGGTTAGCTCCACAATTATTTGTTTAATGTTCTTTGAAATTTGAGAAGAGATAGTTTATCAGTTGTAAGTAGTTATCTATGTACGTCGATTCGTTCGGCAGACCACTAGATGAACAAACACAACGAAATAGACTACTAAACAACGAGCTTCAAATATATATATATAATATTCCAAAAAATAAATGTTCAAAAGATGCACCTTGACTTGTCAAAAGCCTGCTTGAAGCAAGCGAACAGATGAGTTAAGTTTATCTGTAGATCAATAAAGATTTTTGGTTAAGTTACAAAGGGCATACGGTGGATGCCTTGGCATTAGTAGGCGATGAAGGACGTGGCAACCTGCGAAAAGCGTCGGATAGGTGGAAACAACCTGTAACCCGGCGATCTCCGAATGGGGCAACCCTACCTCGGTAATGCGAGGTAACTCCAAGCTGAATACATAGGCTTGGTAGAGCGAACGGGGGGAAGTGAAATATCTCAGTACCCCTAGGAAGAAAAAGTAATAACGATTTCCTGAGTAGCGACGAGTGAAACGGAAAGAGCCTAAACCTTATAACACATTAAAGGATGCAACCGTTGTGTTATGGGTGTAGCGGGGCGTTTACAGACCAAATTGCATATAGGTCGGAGAGTTACAAATTGTTTTGTTAGTCGAATTGCATGGAAAGGCAAACCATAGAAGGTGAAAGTCCTGTAGATGAAAACAAAATAACTCTTTTGTAGACGTACCCAAGTACCACGGAATAAGTGGAACTCTGTGGGAATCTGCGGGAACCATCCCGTAAGGCTAAATACTTACTAATGACCGATAGTGAACAAGTACCGTGAGGGAAAGGTGAAAAGCACTCCTAACAGGAGGGTGAAATAGTACCTGAAACCGTATGCTTACAAACGGTCGGAGTCCCGATAATTCTGCTTGCAGAATTATCGGGATGACGGCGTGCCTTTTGCTTAATGAGCCTACGACTTACTCGTACGTAGCAAGGCTAAGTGATTCAGTCACGCAGCCGTAGCGAAAGCAAGTCTGAATAGGGCGCTTGTCCCGATGTCCCGCTGTACGGGATTCCGTAAAGCGGAACAAATCGGGAATTAGTTACGTGCGGTAGACGCGAAACCCGGTGATCTATCCTTGACCAGGATGAAGTGGGGGTAAAACCTCATGGAGGTCCGAACCAGTGTGGGTTGAAAACTACTTGGATGAGTTGAGGATAGGAGTGAAAAGCTAATCGAACTGGGTGATAGCTCGTACTCCCCGAAATAGCTTTAGGGCTAGCCTCGGTTAATAATATCACGGAGGTAGAGCACTGATTGGGCTAGGGTCGTCACAACGATACCAAACCCAGACAAACTCCGAATTCCGTAGATATGTTTCCCGGGAGTCAGGCGACGACGGATAAGCGCCGACGCCGAGAGGAGAACAATCCAGATCACCAGCTAAGGTCCCAAAATCGAAGTTAACAGACAAAGAATGTTAAGTTGCTCAGACAACTAGGAGGTTGGCTTAGAAGCAGCCATTCCTTTAAAGAGTGCGTAATAGCTCACTAGTCAAGCGACTTAGCGTCGATAATTCTCGGGACTAAAACTTCGTACCGAAGCTGTGAATTTCCGCCTTTGGCGGAAGTGGTAGGGGAGCATTCTATCCTGCGACTGTGGTTAACGCAGGTGCCGACGCAAGTCGGGATGAAGGTGTGCAGCGATGCATGCTGGAGCGGATAGAAACGCAGATGTAGGCATGAGTAACGATAAGACAGATGAAAAATCTGTCCACCGAAAATCTAAGGTTTCCTGAGCAACGTTAATCGTCTCAGGGTTAGTCGGACCCTAAGCCGAGGCCGAAAGGCGTAGGCGATGGAAAACAGGTTTAATATTCCTGTACCTATTTGTAATCGTTTGACTGTAAGGAGTGACGCAGGAGTGAAAGGTCAGCCACCTGTTGGATGGTGGTCTAAGCACGTAGAGGTGGTGTGTAGGCAAATCCGCATACCAGCTATCCTTAAAATGCGAACGGGATCCCGCAAGGGAACAAACTGACCCTAATCAAGCTGCCGAGAAAAACTTCGTACAGGAGATTGCAGTTAGACCGTACCGTAAACCGACACAGGTAGATGAGAAGAAAATTCTAAGGTGCTCGAGTGAGCCGTGGTCAAGGAACTCGGCAAATTAGCCGCGTAACTTCGGAATAAGCGGTGCCCCGCTCAGGCGGGGCCGCAGTGAAATGGGCCAAGCGACTGTTTAACAAAAACACATCACTCTGCTAACACGTTAAGTGGACGTATAGGGTGTGACACCTGCCCGGTGCTGGAAGGTTAAGGAAGGGGGTCATCTGTTTCGACTTGTCGGAATGGAAAAGCTCTCGACCGAAGCCCCAGTAAACGGCGGCCGTAACTATAACGGTCCTAAGGTAGCGAAATTCCTTGTCGGGTAAGTTCCGACCTGCACGAATGGTGTAACGATTTGGTCACTGTCTCGACCACGGGCTCGGTGAAATTGTGGTACCGGTGAAGACGCCGGTTACCCGCATATGGACGGAAAGACCCCGTGAAGCTTTACTATACCCTAGCATTGGGTTCGGACAAAACATGTGTAGTATAGGTGGGAGACTTTGAAGCGGGTGCGCTAGCATCCGTGGAGTCAACAGTGAAATACCACCCTTGTTCTGTTTGAATTCTAACCTCGTGCCGTGAATCCGGTACAGGGACAATGTTAGGCGGGTAGTTTGACTGGGGCGGTCGCCTCCTAAATTGTAACGGAGGCTCTCAATGGTTCCCTCAGCATGGTTGGTAATCATGCGTCGAGTGTAAAGGCATAAGGGAGCTTAACTGTGAGACCTACAAGTCGAGCAGATGCGAAAGCAGGACTTAGTGATCCGATGGTTGTGTGTGGAAATGCCATCGCTCAAAGGATAAAAGCTACTCCGGGGATAACAGGCTGATCTCGCCCAAGAGTTCATATCGACGGCGAGGTTTGGCACCTCGATGTCGGCTCATCGCATCCTGGGGCTGAAGAAGGTCCCAAGGGTTTGGCTGTTCGCCAATTAAAGCGGTACGTGAGCTGGGTTCAGAACGTCGTGAGACAGTTCGGTCCCTATCCTATGCGGGCGGAGGATATTTGAGGGGAGTCGCTCCCAGTACGAGAGGACCAGAGTGAACGGACCTACGGTGTACCTGTTATCACGCCAGTGGTAAACGCAGGGTAGCCACGTCCGGTCGGGATAAGCGCTGAAAGCATCTAAGTGCGAAACCCACCCCAAGATTAGATATCCCTGGCGCGTAAGCGCCACTAAAGACTCCAAGGAGATTACTTGGTTGATAGGCCGTAGATGTAAGTCCGGTAACGGATTTAGTCAAGCGGTACTAATAAGTCGTGCGACTTAACCAATATTTTTTATTGATCGCATGTTTACTTGCTCGTCTGCTTCTTCAGGCAGGCTTTTGATTAGTCGATCCCGATTCTTTCGGGACAATGCATCTATGAACGTTTAACGTTGTTTCGGTAAGCTTGCGCTTACCGCTCTTCTCAATAAGTTTTCTGGTGGCAATAGCGAGGGTGACACACCCGTTCCCATTTCGAACACGGCAGTTAAGCCCCTCAGCGCCGATGGTACTGCACTGGCGACGGTGTGGGAGAGTAGGTCGCTGCCAGGATTAATTTTTAAAACCCCATCCCAATAAAGATGGGGTTTTTTTATTTTATGCCTTCCTTGACTTTTATAAATTTCTTTCGTAGCATTGAATTGATTCTGTTGTAATTCTTTAAATATCATAGGAGGAATTATGAATAAATCGGCTTGGTTGGCTTTTATAACAGTTTTTATAGTTATGCAGATAACTAATTTTCTTATTCACTCAGTAATTTTAGCTCCGAGTTATATGAGTTCCGAATTACAAAAACTCTGGCGGCCCGACATGATGAATAAAATGTGGATTATGTGGTTAACCGGTTTTATATTTTCTTTTTTCTTCACATTCATCTACACTAAGGGCTATGAGGGAAAAGGAATATTTGAGGGCATACGATATGGTTTGTACATCGGCCTGATGATGGCAATCCCCATGGCTTATAATCAATACGCTGTTTACCCGATATTACGGTTTCGCTCATCTACCGCGGCACACCAAAAGAAACTAAGTAAAAGCACAAAGTACAAACGATGCAAACCGATTCTTTAAAAATACTATTTTTAAACTTGCCGGGAACTTATGGCGACGACGAACTAATTCTTTGTCAGGTGGCATACGGACTTCGTAAACAAGCCAAAGACATAGCTGTATGTTGTCTGAAAGGAAGTCAATTAGCTTTCAAGTGCAAAACCGGAAAAATAAAAGTAATCACCTTAGAGCCGAAACTCCAATCGAGCAAGCTAAAACTCACGGCTTTCTTAATCAACTTAATTCGTAAAGAAAAATACAACATTATACACAGCACAACAAACAGCGATAGGGGATTTGCATCTGCTGCCGCTTTAGCAACTAAAGTTAGACACATAACTTCGGTTAATAACCTCTCGCCAATAGTAGAAAGTTATTTAGATAAAAAATTATTGCACGGATCACTTAATAACATAATTACTTGTAGTAAAACAGTTAAGAATATTCTAGTTAGCCGCGACGGTTTCGACGCGTCGAAGATTGCAGTTGTGCCGATAGGACTTAATCCGGATGATTTTTCTCGCGATGTTATTAAACGCCGCAACGTTCGCGGATTACTCGGATTTGCCGACGACCACACAGTCATCGGTAATATTGGAAAGCTCGCCCCGTACAAAGGACAAACACTTCTGATCGAAGCTTTTGCTGACATCCTGCCGCTATATCCTCGTGCGCGAGTTGTGATTGTCGGTGACGGCGAACTCAAAGCTGAACTAATTAGAATCGCCGAGCGGCTTGGCGTCCACAAACAAGTACTTTTTGCCGGACAAAGGGAAGATTATTCGTCGATGTACTCGGTGTTCGATGTTTATGTTCACACATCTTCAAACGGGACTAAGGATGTTTTTCCATTGACGGTTCTGAAAGCATTGGCATACCAACTTCCAGTAATTGTCACGGATGTCGGCGATAATGCCCAATTTGTCGTGAACGAATACAACGGATTCTTACTGCAAAGTCGTAGAACAGACGAACTTGCAGAAAAACTCAAGCTAATTGTTTCTCAATACACATTACAGATGACAATGGCGGAAAACAGTTACCGCCATTTTCTTGATTATTTCTGCTTAGAATTGATAACTTTTAGAGTAACAGAAGTCTACGCAAATGTTCTCGGCCAGTTTCAGTCCGGTTCTGATTCATGATTTTACACACGTAGATTGTATTTATCGAATCTGTTTTTTATATTGATTGCAACAAAAATAACTGATTAAAAACTAATATAGAGGAGGTTTTATGTCGATGTCTGAAAAATTACAAAACCTGCTGAAAGAAAAGAGCGTCCATTACGAATTGCTCTCACACCCTAAGGCGTACACCGCTCAGGAAGTTGCACACGCTCTTCATACAACAGGTAAAGTTTGTGCAAAAGCAGTAATCCTTACAGTTGACGGTAAATATACGATGGCAGTTGTTCCCGCTCCGCACAAAGTAAACATCTCTAAATTAAAAGACGTCTTAAAGGCGAATAACGTACATTTAGCGAAAGAAGACGATTTAAGAACATTGTTTCCAGATTCTGAACTCGGCGCCGAGCCGGCTTTAGGCAACCTATACAATATGCCCGTCGTTGTTGCTTGGCAACTTGCTGAAAAATCAGATATAATTTTCAACGCTGGCTCTCATACCGAATGTATAAAAATTGCATATCAAGATTACGAGAAATTAACTCAACCTGTTGTGGGTGATATATCGGAAATCCCGTTGTAAGAGCGAAGAGCTGAGAGCATAGAGCCGTAATTCGAATGACATTCCAATTTACAAATTCTTAGTAACCGCAGTGAACGCGGAGTGCGCGGAGGTTTTTTCCCTCTGCGTTCATCGCGCCTTCTTCTCATTATGAATTTTTCAGTTTGCACATTTAAAGCAAGGATAAAAAATTTCACGCAAAGAACGTTTTGTCCTTTGCGACCTTTGCAAGATATTTCATAGATTTACAGTTTGATTTTTGCACTGTTATCACTTATATTGCCATCAAAAAATAATCAAACTGAACCGGGGTTCGGATGGATAAATTTATTATAAAAGGCGGATACAAACTTAACGGAGAGGTAACAATAAGCGGCGCAAAAAATTCAGCCCTTGCACTGATGCCCGCCGCTCTCCTCGCTAGCGGAAACTATACTTTTACCAACATGCCCGACTTGCGCGACATAAAAACTATGTCCTCGTTACTACAAGATATCGGGATGATGATTAAAAGAAAAGGTCATACGTTAACACTCGATACCAAAGGTGTAAGTAAATATAAAGCGCCTTATGAACTTGTAAAAAAAATGAGAGCTTCAATTTATGTTCTTGGTCCGCTACTATCTCGTTACGGTTACGCTAAAGTTTCTTTACCCGGCGGCTGCGCTTGGGGACCGCGTCCAGTCAATCTCCACATTGAAGGAATTCAAAAATTAGGCGCACATGTAGAGCTTGAGCACGGTTATATCATCGCAAAGGCAAAACGCCTCAGAGGTACGATTATCAATTTCGACGTATCGAGTGTAGGGGCAACCGGTAACATTTTGATGGCTGCGGTGTTAGCAAAAGGAACGACTATTATAGAAAATGCCGCCATAGAGCCAGAGATCACAGCATTATCGGAATTTCTTATTAAAATGGGAGCGAAAATCGATGGAATTAGAACTCACCGGCTTGAAATCGAAGGCGTTGACGAGCTGCACACTGCCAACGAAGAAATGATACCGGACAGGATTGAAGCTGGAACATACTTAGTAGCCGGCGCAATCACAGGCGGGAAAATTAAGATAATGAAATGCAATCCTGAACATCTGTCTACAATAACAGAAAAATTAAAAGAGGCGGGTGCCACTTTATTAATCGATTCGGATATAATCGAACTGAAAGCACCCAAGCAAATACATCCCGTTGATGTTACAACATCAATATATCCCGGCTTTCCCACCGATATGCAGGCTCAGTGGATTGCTCTGATGATGCTCGCGAATGGCTCTTCCGTAGTTACAGATACTATCTATTACGATAGATTCAAACACGTTCCCGAGTTGGTGCGTTTAGGAGCCGATATAGAGTTGAATAAAAATATTGCCGTTATTAAAGGGGTGAAAAAACTTATCGGAGCAAAAGTAATGTCAACCGACTTGCGCGCTTCAGCTTCATTGATACTTGCAGGTCTTGTAGCCGAAGGAACGACTGAAGTCCTGCGCGTTTATCACATCGACCGCGGTTATGAAACGATTGAAAAAAAATTAAGGTCGTTGGGTGCAGATATCAGACGAGTTTCTTCAAAAGAATTTTAAAATGTGTTACACGAAGTCACACGAAGCAACCACGAAGATACGCAAAGTTAATCTCAAACATTGAACGCCTGATGGCGTTCTCTTTTTTTCCCAATAAAGATGAGTCTCAATGATGTTATTCCGAATCCGACTCTGTCGGATTTTGGAATCAAACCAAAAATCCAAGTTCTATCCCTCCGTGCTCTTTGTGTCTGAGCTTTAGATCTGACCTTCGCGCTCTTCGTGTTATAAAAAGCTAAGCTCAAAAAAATATAACACGAAATTTCACGAAGAATGAATATCAAGCGACTCTTAGCTCTCCGCTCTATGCTTATAATGAATATCGAACGCTGAATAATGAATGATGAAGTTTTGTTGAAAACCCTTCGTCCGTCCCGCCCTTGGGGGGGACGAGACCTCGTCTAAAGACGGGTGTTAAAAAAACTAAGTCCAAGAATGTTTCACGTCAAGCCGCAACGAACATAACAGAAAAAAGCGAAGAGCACGGAGCGGTTTCGCTACATTTATTTCACCGGATAATGGTTTTGTTGTTTGTTTTTACCCATTCATCAATCTGGATTTAATTTTGCCTGATGGCTTTGCGACTTTATCAACAGGAAGAGCAGCTTCTAAATCAAATTTTTCTAGTGAGTATGAGTAATAAATTGCCAGAGGTGCACCTGTCATCTGAGCTCCGGATTTTTGCATGTATCCCAAAAGCTCACCGTAGAGTTGCCCGAGTGTCTGACCGATATCTTTATGATTGCACGTAGTTCTGATACTGATTATAGGTTGCTCTTGAATGTTTGTGGCTTCAATTTTAATTTCGGGAGTGCTTTCAGCAACGGTTTTAAGTTTGTTTAAACCTTTCTCGAAGTCGGGTCCAACCATTTTATCCATAAACAAACCGAAGTATTTTGCAATGAGATTCATTCCTAAGTCGGTTTCCATCGACCACTTAACATTTGTGCCGCCCTCGACTTTTTCGAATTTGAATTTTCCGGTTGCAGTTCCGCTTTCCATAAAATCCATCATCATCGCAATCGATTTGTTTGGATCGCTTGCAGTGATTGTTAAACTTCCGTAACCCACTTCCGGGTTTTTACTGTCCCACTTGTATATTGCGCCGCTACCTGCTGTGGGTCGTTCGTAAACGATAACCATCTTGGGATCTTTTTCATGCCACGGCGACCACTTCTCCCAATTTTTTAAAGTGTTGACTTGATCGAAAACAATTCGCGGAACAGTATTTATAACTATCGAACGCTCGACGTGAGCTTTTGAAGGAAGGAAGAAAGCCACAATAACTAACAATACGATAATTGCTAAGATTCCGATAAGAATTCTTTTTAATGTTTTCATTTTAAATCATTTAATTCTTTTTTATCTATCCCAGCTTGTTTTAAGATTTCTGATAAAGTTCCTTTTGGTAAGTCCCTTTTATGTAAGGGTACAGTGACTCTCTTTTTCAACTCTGAATGGATGTAAATATGATGGCTCCCTCTAACTCGGTCTAAAATAAAACCTGACCTCTCAAGTATCTTAATAATTTGCAAAGGAGTAAGTGCCGGAAGCTTAGACATAGTTTTCTACCATGAGTGTATATTCTAAAGTTCCATCATCATTCGGTATTTCTTCTCCGTGCTCTTTCAAACTTACTAAGTATAATTCGATAGCTTCCTTTGCCATTTCAATCGCGATATCGACGGTATCCCCATAAGTTACGCATCCAGGTAACGAAGGTACAGTCACAGTATAGCCTCCTTCCGGTTCTTTTCTAAGTAATATCCGATAACTCAGTGCCTTCATAATTGCATTCCTTTTTGTTTCAAATATAATTGTAGTATGGTTTAATATCAAGTTTAACAATTAGACAATATCCAATGTATAAAACTTCTTTGCTTTTCTCAGCAAAATTCATTTAATTTAAACCGAATATTCAGGTTTAACCATTTAACGGAGAAAAAATGACCATAATTGAAGATGTTTTTGCAAGAGAAATATTAGATTCACGCGGTAACCCTACCATAGAAGTTGATGTCGTTCTTGAGAGTGGTGTGGTTGGTCGAGCGGCAGTCCCAAGCGGCGCCTCAACCGGAGAACACGAGGCGGTTGAGCTTCGCGACGGCGACCTGCCCGCCTCATCAGTACCAGGAGGGCAGGCGGGTAAGTTACGCTACAACGGTAAAGGAGTTTTGAAAGCTGTTGAGAACGTGAACGAAGCAATTGCCGATGAACTCATTGGCTTCGATGCACTCGACCAAGTTGGCATCGACGAGATGATGATAAACTTAGACGACACGCCGAACAAAAGTAAATTGGGAGCTAACGCCATTTTAGGAGTATCGCTTGCGGTAGCTAAAGCGGCAGCAGCAGCGCTGGACATTCCCCTCTATCGATACATCGGCGGTGTGAATGCGCGCGTGCTTCCCGTTCCGATGATGAACATACTCAATGGCGGCAAGCATGCCGACAATAACGTCGACCTTCAGGAATTTATGATTGTCCCTGTCGAAGCTGATTCTTTTGCAGAAGCTTTGAGAATCGGAACGGAAGTTTTCCACTCACTCAAATCGGTTTTAACTAAAAAAGGATATAATACTGCGGTTGGAGATGAAGGCGGCTTTGCCCCAAATCTTAAATCAAACGATGAAGCTGTCGAGGTGATTCTCGAGGCAATAGAAAAAGCAAAGTATAAAGCCGGCAAAGATATCTTTTTAGCGCTTGACCCTGCATCGAGTGAGTTTTTTGAAAAGGGAAAATATGTTTTCAGAAAATCCGATAAGTCGAGCAAGTCACCAGAACAAATGGTAAAGTTCTACGAGAAATGGGTTAAACAGTATCCGATAATTTCAATCGAAGACGGTATGGCGGAAGACGACTGGAAGGGTTGGAAGATAATGACGGAAGTATTGGGTGATAAGATACAGATTGTCGGCGATGATTTATTCGTGACTAACACTGCCCGCTTATCCCGCGGAATAGACGAGGGCATTGCAAACTCTATTCTTATCAAAGTAAACCAGATCGGAACTTTAACCGAAACATTGAATTGCATCGAGATGGCGAAGCGTGCCGGCTACACTTCGGTTATCAGTCACAGGTCGGGTGAAACAGAAGACACAACGATAGCCGACATCGCAGTAGCAACGAATGCCGGACAAATCAAAACCGGTTCATCAAGCCGCACAGACAGGATTGCTAAGTATAATCAACTATTGAGAATCGAAGAAGAGCTCGACACGACAGGGATTTATGCCGGTATAGCAGCGTTTAATTTTGGAAAATAAGAGATGAGTATCAAATTCGGAACTGACGGATGGCGCGGAGTTATCGCCGAAGATTTTACATTCGAAAATCTTGAGAAGGTTGCTCTGGCAACGGCGTTAAATTATAAGAGGCACAAAAACATTAAGAAAGGAATCGTAGTCGGCTACGACGCGCGATTCCTTTCGCGTGAATTTGCCGAGCGAGTTGCAACTGTATTAGCGAACAACAACATCAGCGTTACAATTTCAGACAGCATTTCATCTACTCCGATGATTTCGTTGTTGACTCGAAAATTAAAAGCGGCGGCAGGTATCGTTATCACTGCCAGCCATAACCCTCCAATGTACAGCGGCTATAAAATAAAAGGCGATTTCGGAGGACCTGCTTTTCCCGAGACAATTGAAAAAGTTGAAAGACATCTTGCGCCCATCCTCAATTCGTCAAAGAGAATCGATCTGAAAAAATCTTTTACCGAATTAGTTCAAGCCGGCAAAATCAAATATATTGATATGACTAAAATATATTTGGACGATATCAAGAAAAAACTCAACATCGGCTTAATAAAAAAATCAAGTATTCGTATTCTTCACGATGCAATGTACGGTGCGGGAATGAACGTGTTCACACAGATAGTTCCCGATTGTCAACAAATTCACGCTACTTTCAATCCATCATTCGAAGGTATCAATCCCGAACCAATCGAAATTAATCTTACCGAATTAAAAGCAAAAGTAAAACTCGGGAAATTCGATATCGGTATAGCAACTGATGGCGATGCCGACCGGTTAGGCGTCGTTGACGAGAAAGGGAACTATGTCGACCCGCACAGAGTATTCTCGCTTCTTTTAAAATATCTGGTTGAAGAAAAGAAACTCAAAGGCGAAGTGGCAAAATCTTTTACGGTTACAGATATCGTCGATAAACAATGCGCGAAGTACGGAATTAAACTTCACACAACTCCGGTCGGGTTTAAGTATATCTGCCAATTGATGAACGAACGTAAAATCATTATTGGCGGCGAAGAGAGCGGTGGGCTTGGAGTTTTTGGACACATACCAGAGCGTGACGGTGTTTATTTGGGACTTTTAATCGGTGAGATAATTGTTAAAAGGAAGAAAAAGTTAAGTGAGCTTGTTAAAGAGTTGGAAAAAGAATTCGGACCGCGTGTTTACAAGCGGATAGACCATCATACAACACCAAAAGAAAAAACACTAACAATGAAACGGTTCAAACCGACGCTCAAAGAAATTGCCGGTTTCCGTGTCAAAAAAGTTGAAACTATCGATGGATTTAAGTTTTATGTGGATAACGGTTGGATGTTAGTTAGAGCATCAGGAACAGAGCCGCTGGTTCGATATTATGCTGAAGCCGATAGTGAACAAAAAGCCCGGAAAATGTTAGATTGGGCGATAGGTAAATAAAAATTTAAATAACATACATTAAATAATTTATGCCATACGATCTTTATTATCAAATAATGCCTGACGGGACTGTGAAACAGATTAATCCTTTTACGGGTACCGAAGTTTGGTCTGTCACCGGCAGGGGAAGCAAACCGTTAAGTAACGAAATTCCTCCGACTGCAAAAGTTTTAGAAAAAAAGGATGCATTAGATTATTGTAGTTTTTGTCCGATGCGCTATTTTGAAGTTCCACCCGAAAAAGCTCGATTAGTGAAAACGAATGGTGAATACCAAGTATTAAAATTCCTTACCGCTGAAAGATATTTCGAAACGGACGCCGAGTTCAGGCGCGTACCCAATTTATTCGAGATCGTTACTCTTGATTACTGGCGGAAGAACTACAATTTCAGAATTCCCGATGAACGTAAAAAATGGAGGGATGAGTATCTTTCCACTCCCGACGGCATCAAGCATATAGAAAAATTACTTAACTATAAATTGAGACAAACCGGAAAAACAGACGAACAAATAAGAAGGATGCACGGGTTCGATAAGCTGAGCATCGCAGATGCTTTCTTCGGCGGGTCGCACGAGTTAATTATCGCAAAACCACATTACAAGCAGGGCGCCGAGTGGGATGTGGAATTATTTTCTTCTGGCGACATGACTCCCAACGAACACTATCATTATTTTAAGTTTTCTATCGATGCTATGAAGGATATCTTCGATAA
>JAHJRJ010000293.1 GCA_018830765.1 Bacteroidota bacterium
AAATGTTCGAGCTGAGTTAGGAATCAAAGCAGCCATTAATTTAACGCCTACATAAACATCGATTCCAGTCGATACATCTGCCGTGTGAAATATACCGGAATTTAATCCTGCACCGAAAGCGGTTGCAAACGGTGTAGAATATCCCTTTGCGTATCCAGCACCAAACTTTTGCAGCCGCTCTTCGAACGAATCACCGCCGAAAACATTCGAATGCAACGCAGTAAGTAGGATAAATAGAAAAACCGTTTTAAAAATTTTTTGCATGACTCTCTCCTTTAATTGTTAGTAGATATTGTAAAAAATGAATTATTATCTTGCCTCTAGAATTCTATTAATATTTCTTGGGGTATTTGTCATAACACCGTCAACCTTAAACTTGATCATTCTTTCAAGGTCGTGATAATCCTCAACAGTATAGACTAAAACGGCGAGGTTGTTTTCGTGAGCGTCTATTACCATGTTTTCACGTAAATAATTTTTACTAATTACAAAAGCATCGGCATTGTATTTCGAAGCTAAAGTTGCGGGCTTTTTACCGAAATGAATCACCGGGCTGTATATTATACCTGTCATAATAGTCGGGTCTAATGACTTTATCTTTTTAATAAGTGAATGTTGGAACGAAGAAATTAGCACTCTTTTCTGCATCCGGCAACATTGAGTAAGCGCAACACACTTCTCAACAATTATGTCTTGTCGCTTATCTAACGGTTTAATTTCAATATTAATACCCATCTTGTTATTGGTAATTTTAAATATTTGTGAAAGTGTAAGTATCTTTTCGCCGGAATACTTTGGATGAAACCAAGAACCGTTGTCTAAAGTCTGCAAATCTTTTAAATAAAAATCGGCTATCTTCCCGCGTCCATTCGTAGTCCGTTCAAGTCTGGAATCGTGAATGACGACGACCTCATTATCGCGTGTCAGTCGCACATCAACCTCAATTGCTTGCGCTTTATCTTCAATCGCCTTTTTGAAAGCTGCCATCGTATTCTCAGGCGCCGTTGCCGAAGAGCCACGATGTGCGATAATTAACGGCTTTTTAGATATTTTATGCCAAGAGAACAATTTTACCTCTCTAATATCGAAAATATTTTATTATTAACTTCTTCGACAGTACCAATTCCGTCAACGACGTGCAATTTCCCTGTCTTCTCATAATAAAGGCGCACGGGTTCAGTAGATTTTCTGTAAACTTTTAAGCGCGAGAGAACCGTGTGCGGTTTGTCATCGTCCCGCTGATATACAGTTCCACCACATTCAGGGCACACGTTATCCGGTATACTGTCGTACTCTGAATTGTATATCTTGCCGCAATTTAAACAACTATATCTGTTGCTCAAACGTTTTGTTATTTCATCTTCATTCACGTCAAGATAAATTACGGCGTCGAGATTTAATTTCAATTCTTTAAATAATTTCTCTAATGCCTCCGCTTGTGCAGTCGTTCTTGGAAAGCCATCGAGTATAAAACCATTTTCGCAACAATTCGAACTCAGCACTCTTTTTATAATACCGATCATTATATCGTCGGGTACAAGCTGCCCGGCTTCCAAAATAATTTTAGCTTTTTTCCCTAATTCCGTTTGGTCTCCAATTTCCGCACGCAGTATATCGCCGGTGGAAATATGCTTTACTTTGTATTTTTCAGAAAGCAATTTCGCTTGTGTCCCTTTTCCTACACCGGGCGGTCCGAAAAGTATTATCCGCATAAAAAAAATATCCTGTTAATATATTTATTCAATTTCGCAGTCATTATACGATTGACAGGTCTGCAATGTTTAAGTTAGAATAACCAATTAATTGGCCACACGCAGCAGCTATGTCTTCGCCGGCGCTGCTTCGTATAAAAACAGAAACGTGATTTCTTCGTAGTGTCTGTGCAAATTTTTCTGTATCCTTAAACGAAACGGGAGTCAATTTTAAAAGCGGTTCTGTAGGATTTGCAAAATCGATTCGGTGGAACGGTATTATGTTAATCTTGCAGGGAACGGATTTAGATAATTTGATTATATCTTTTATATCCTTTGCGCTGTCGTTAGTTCCCGAAAAAAGTATATATTCAAAAGTTACGCGCATTTTCGTTTTCCGATAGTAATACTGTATTGCCTCTAAAAGTTCTTGCAGATTGAATTTTTTATTCAACGGCATCAATTCGGTTCGAACTTTGTCATTCAAACTGTGGAGCGAGACGGCTAATTTTACTTTTTTCTTTTCGTCTGCCATTCGTATTATGCCGTCAACCCAGCCGGCAGTCGATAATGTTATTCTTCGCGCGGCTACACTCATTCCTGTAGAAAAGATGTCGATCGAATTCATCACGTTCTCGTAATTTAAAAGAGGTTCACCCATTCCCATAAAAACGATATTCGTTATCTTCTTACCGGTGATTTTCTTTACTTGTTGGTATTGATCGATAATTTCACATGAAGTTAAATTTCTGTGAAACCCCATTGTGCCGGTTGCACAAAAAACGCAGTCGAGT
>JAHJRJ010000057.1 GCA_018830765.1 Bacteroidota bacterium
CGTAACTCTTTCAATTTCAATCGATAATATGCAGCTTTGGTCTCCCGATAATCCATTCTTGTATGGAGTTGAGATTGCGATAGAAGAAGGCAGTAAAGTAATTGACCATTGTGTCACGACTTTTGGTATGCGCGAGTTCAAAATTGTCGGTTCGAATTTTTATCTAAATGGCAAGCGGATATTTCTAAAAGGCGGCAACATCGCTTTTCATCGTTTCTTATCCGACCCCGACCGTGGATTACTCCCTTGGAATCCTGAATGGATCAATAAAATCCTGATTGATATTCCCAAAGCGCACAACTTTAATTTCTTCCGCAACCATCTTGGTCAAATGTATAATCGCTGGTACGACATAGCCGATGAATATGGAATGCTGTTACAAAACGAGTGGCAGTTCTGGACAACATCTGGAACAAAAGAACAAATTACGAAAGAGTTCACACGCTGGCTGCAAGATAATTGGAATCATCCGTCTATTATAATTTGGGATCCAATTAACGAATCATCGGATGATATTGTTCAGAAAGAAATCATACCGAAGATGAAGGAACTCGACCCAACTCGTCCGTGGGAGTCTGTGGATTTTAACGAGCAGCATCCGTATATTTACTCGCTCGGTCCTGTATTAAACGACCGTAAATTTGGTTTCACAACCTCGCTCGAAGAAATAAAGCATTCACCAACACCATCGGTAGTGAATGAATTTCTCTGGTGGTGGTTGGATAAAAATTATCAACCGACATCGCTCACAAAAGATGTAATTGAAAGATGGCTTGGAAAAGATTACACACAGGAAGAATTGGTTAACCATCAATCATTCCTTGCACAGGAGTTGGTCGAGTTATTCCGACGTATGCGCGTGCGTGCAATCCAACCGTTTGTCTATCTAAGCAACAACGATGGACCAACGGGAAATTGGTTTGCGGGTAACATAAAAGATTTGCAGCCAAAGCCGGTACTCAGAGCCTTAAAAAATGCTTTCTCTCCGCTGGGAATAAGTTTAGAGTTGTGGGACAGACACTTTTTTACAGACGAAGAAAGGCAAATCCGACTGTACATTTTTAACGATGAACCAGATTTTAAAGAGTGTAGAATACATTATGGTATCGTAGATGAAAGCGGAAATTGGGTGTCGCAAACGGAGAAGTATTTCCATATGGAAGGCACCTCGTGTATTTTTTGTTCTTTGGTTTTCAAATTTCCTGCAAAGAGTGGGAATTATTTTGTGCGGGCAGAATTATTCGCAGAGAAAGCCGCTGTGCCGACAGCATTCAGCCAAAAAATTGCTCATATATTTGGTGTCCCCGAACTTCCAGCTAAGCTCGAAGCTTCGCACATCGGGTTCGTCGGACCAAAGAGTGATATTAATGAGTTTCTCTCACATCAAAATATGGCAGTACGAAACATCGAAGACGATGACCTTCAAACATTCGATGCCATAATCATTACTGAAGGTCAATTAAAAAATAAACTATTCCAAATACGTTTCGAAGACATTACACAATTTGTAAATTCAGGTAAAATTTTGATTGTAATTGAACCGGAATATGGCGTTGAAGGAATAGAAATTATTGAAGTAGTGAGAGGTATACACTTGACAATCGATAAGCGGATGGATGCCGACCGCGGCGGTTACGATTCATATGTTTTTGCAGAGGATCATTCGCATCCGTTATGGAAAGGCATTCACAAGGAACATCTAAAAATGTTTAACGGCGGCTATGGTGGTGAGGTTGTCTCGCAACACGATGTTACTGCCGACGGCGTTTCAAAAGTATTTGCCCGATGCGGTTTGAAACTTAAAACTGCCGCCGTGTTTGAAATTCCTTTCGGTAAAGGTAAGGTAATCATTTCGCGCTTGCAGTTGAAAGGGCGGTTAGTAAATCAATCGCACACATCTCAAATTTACGATCGCCGTGTTGACCCGGTGATACAACAATATTTGTTGAACCTTTTGGGATATGCTAATTCTTGATGAATAGAATTTTTACATATATAATTGCCTTACTATTGTCGATAACCATCTCGCAACTTGGCTGCCGCCCATCGACATCATCTGAAACAGTTATTGTCTTTTGGGCGATGGGAGCTGAAGGTGAGAATGTGCAAAAATTAATTCCGGAGTTTGAGCGTAGAAATCCTGATATTATAGTTAAAGTTCAATCAATCCCGTGGACCGCTGCACACGAAAAATTACTTACCGCTTATGCCGGTAACTCAACTCCAGATATATCCCAACTCGGAAATACTTGGATTCCCGAATTCACACTTTTAAATGCTATAGAAGATTTAAATCCTTGGATCGAAAAATCATCAATCGTAAAGAAAGAAAATTATTTCGAAGGGATATGGGATACAAACGTTATGGATGGTGTTCCATACGGCATCCCTTGGTATGTTGACACTCGAGTGATGTTTTATCGTAAAGATATTTTAGAACAAGCGGGCTACAAAAATCCGCCTGCAACGTGGGACGAGTGGTTCGATGCTTCGTTGAAGATTATACAGTTAGCCGGCGGGAAAGAAAAATATGCCGTGCTGCTGCCTACGAACGAATGGGTTCCGTTTGTCGTTACGGGATTACAAAACGGATCTACATTGTTGAAAGATGACAACCGATACGGTGATTTCAGCGGTGAAAAGTTTATGAAAGCTTTTGAGTTTGTTATGCGCTTCTACGAAAAGAAACTCGCACCTGTTGGTATTACACAGGTTACAAACATTTATCAGGGAATCGCAGAAGGTTTCTTTGCTATGTATATAACAGGACCGTGGAATATAGGCGAGTTTCAAAAACGAATGCCGCCGGCGCTTCAAGATAAATGGATGACAGCGCCGCTGCCCGGTCCCGATAAGAATACACCGGGGGTCTCACTTGCCGGAGGTGCCAGCTTGGTGATTTTTCGCAACTCGACAAAGAAAGAACAAGCGTGGAAATTCATAGAATATCTTTCGGCAGTGCAACGACAGTTAGAATTTTACAAAGTAACAGGTAATTTACCCGCTGTCGAAGAAGCTTGGAACGATACGTTGTTTAGGAACAATGTCTATGTAAAAGCTTTTTATGAACAGTTCAAGCATGTTGTACCGACACCAAAAATTCCTGAATGGGAACAAATCGCAATGAAAGTTCAGCAATATGCTGAATTCGCATCTGCGCAAAAAATGTCCGTTACTCAAGCTCTTGCAGAACTCGACAAAGACGTGAACATAATTTTAGAAAAACGCAGGTGGATGCTGAACCGGAAGTGATGCATGTATAATGAAACGAGACATATAACGAGTTCATTCACGAAAAGTTTTTATCGCGCGGCTTATTTCTTTCTTACCCCGGCTTTAGCTGCGATATTCATATTTTTCTTCTTACCCGTCCTTGCGGCGTTCGTGATGAGTTTTACCGATTTCGACATTTACTCTTTAGGCAATATTCAGTATGTCCGTTTTGTCGGATTCCGCAATTATTTACAACTTTTTAACGACCCGCTTTTCTGGCAAGCTCTCCAAAATAC
>JAHJRJ010000058.1 GCA_018830765.1 Bacteroidota bacterium
ACAGGTATAGTAAACCTTCTATCGACAAGTGAATTTTAGAAAAGTGAAAATCGGACATCGATTATCACTTTTTCACAAACTCAATTAATCCGCGTTTGTCCAGTTGAACAAGCACAGTATCTCCCGCGGTGAATTCGTTAGCTAATATTTTTTCAGAGAGATGATTAACGATGTATTTTTGTATTGTTCTTTTCAACGGTCTGGCGCCGTAACTCGGGTCAAAACCGAGCTGAGCAAGCCATGTTCTTGCTTCGTCCGTTATTTCTATTTTGATTTCATTTTTTGTGAGCATCGCTTCTACACGTTTCAATTGTATATCAACGATACTGCGAATATCTTCAATCGAAAGCGGCTTGAATAAAATAATCTCATCTATCCTATTCAAAAATTCGGGTCTGATCGTTTGTCGCAACAAGTCGAAGAGCTTCGCTCTTAATTCGCCGAATATTTCATCCCGCTTTTCGCTGTTCAGTAAATGGATGTGCTCTTGAATCAACGGCGTGCCGATGTTGGACGTCATTATGATGATTGTATTTTTGAAATTGACAGTTCTACCCTTACTGTCGGTAAGTCTGCCGTCGTCAAGAATTTGTAGGAGGACGTCGAAAACTTCGAGGTGAGCTTTTTCAATTTCGTCGAGTAAAACTACCGAGTAAGGTTTACGCCTGACAGCTTCTGTAAGTTGACCACCCTCTTCGTAACCGACATAACCCGGAGGTGCACCAATTAAACGAGATACAGAAAATTTCTCCATATACTCACTCATATCAATACGAACGAGTGCATTTTCATCGTTGAATAAAACTTCAGCTAATGCCCGGGCAAGTTCTGTTTTACCTACGCCTGTCGTCCCTAAAAAGATAAACGACCCGATCGGTTTTTTCTCGTCTTGCAATCCGGCACGGCTCCTCCGTATCGCTTCGCTAACTGCCCTGACTGCTTCGCTTTGGTTTACCAATCTCTCGTGTATTCTATTTTCAAGATGTAATAATTTTTGACGCTCACTCTCAACTAACCGTGTGACCGGAATTCCCGTCCACTTTCCAACAACCTGAGCGATGTCCTCAGAGTCGACTTCTTCTTTCAACATCTTTTTGTGCTTTTGAATTTCTTTTAGTTTTTCGGACGCCGTTTTTAATTCTTTTTCTGTTGAAATAATAATACCGTATTTTAGTTCGGCAACTCGTGCCAAATTGCCTTCGCGCTCACGAACTTCAATCTCTTGCTTGGCATTTTTTATTTCTTCCTTCATCTTCCGGATTGAATGAATCAAATCTTTTTCATTCTGCCAGTGAGCACGGAGCGCTGAGCGCCGAGAATCCAACTCTGCATATTCCTTCTCAATTTCGTGTAAACGGTCTTCAACGCTTTGCTTCTGAGATTCTTCAGTAAAGTTGATTAATTCACGTTTCGCTGCCTCACGCTCAATTTCGAGCTGTTTGATTTTTCGTTCTACTTCATCGAGTTCTTCGGGCATTGAATCAATTTCAATCCTCAGCTTCGAGGCTGCCTCGTCAACTAAATCGATTGCTTTATCGGGTAGAAATCTATCCGTGATATAACGGTGGCTTAATTCGGCTGCACTAATCAATGCACCGTCTGTAATTCTGACTCCATGATGAACTTCATACCGCTCCTTCAAACCGCGGAGAATCGAAATTGTTTCTTCGACACTCGGCTCATCAATTAAGACGGGCTGGAATCGTCTTTCGAGAGCCGGGTCTTTCTCGACATATTTTCGATAATCGTCTATCGTAGTTGCGCCAATTGCGCGCAAATCGCCTTTTGCGAGAGCCGGCTTGAGCATGTTTGCCGCATCTACTGACCCTTGTGCGGCACCCGCACCCACCAGAGTATGAAGTTCATCGATGAATAAAATTATTTCGCCGTCGGATTCTGTGACCTCTTTGAGCACTGCTTTGAGCCGCTCCTCAAACTGTCCGCGAAAACTTGTTCCTGCAACCAACGCGCCTAAATCGAGTGCGACGATTCTTTTTGTTTTCAAACTTTCGGGAATATCGCCTTGCACGATGCGCATTGCGAGTCCTTCGGCGATCGCAGTTTTACCGACGCCGGGCTCGCCAATTAACACAGGATTGTTTTTTGTACGGCGGGAAAGAACTTGAAGCACACGGCGAATTTCTTCGTCGCGTCCGATTACGGGGTCGAGTTTGCCTTTGCGGGCAAGTTCGTTCAAGTCGCGACCAAAGCGTTGGAGTGATTGATATTTTTCCTCCGGCGTTTGGTCAGTTACGCGCTGTGTACCGCGTATATCTTTTAGAGCTTTATAAATTTCTTCCTTAGAAATTCCTTGGTCTTTTAAAATTTTGGATGCGTTGGATTGTTTTACTTCTAACAATCCCAATAAAAGATGCTCGGTGCTGACGTATTCGTCTTTGAGCTGTTGGATTTCTTTTAAGGAAGATTCAAATACTTGTGTAAGATTCGAGCCGATATACTGATTCCCTATACCAGCACCAGTGACCTTGGGGAGTCGCTCTATTGCTTCATTAATTTTTATTTTGATGAAATTGAGATTAGCGCCGATCTTTTGAAGCAATGAAACAACAATACCTTCTGAATCCTGTATCAGTGCAGCTAACAAGTGTTCAGGTTCAATCGCCTGATTCGTGTAACTTGCGGCGATCTCTTGAGCAGTCTGAACCGCCTCCTGCGACTTAATAGTGAATTTTTG
>JAHJRJ010000294.1 GCA_018830765.1 Bacteroidota bacterium
CATCTTATCGGACTTTTTAACTTCGTGAATTATTTTGTTTTTCCCGTCATAGAAATCTAAAACGATGTTGTCTTCGTCGGTAGAGATTTTTATTTCGTGTTCTTCACGTTTGTAAGTAGATTCAGAAATCCACTTGCCCATTGCCACAGTGTCGGAGGTTTGCTCCATATCAATTTGATTGCTGAATAACCAAAGCTTACGGTGACAAAGAAAGTAGTAATTTATTTGAGTTCCAGTCATTTTTCAATTCGTGTAATTCGTGTCTGCTATTTGAGTTTCTTCAATTTGGCAACATAACCTTTCTCGTCGAACATTCTATTATTCTTCATTATGTCCCAAATTTCCCCGACTATGATCGCAGCTATTTTATGAACAGTTTCCAGATGTGAATGTCCTCTCGCTGTCAACTTGTTATACGTAAATTTTGCTTGCGGCGGATCATTTTTTGTTATCTGGTTCATTACAACAGTATCTAACATGATGTGCAGAAATGGGTTTATTTCTGTGTCCGGATTGTATTCATAATCAAAGTCCGTCGATTCCCATTCGTCGTAGAATTCCTTGTGCAGCTTCATCAGTTCACCAATAATTTTTTCCTCGCCCTCGAGTTCTTCCCCGGCTTTAACCCGCTGCCAAATGTTGTGGTAGTTTTCACGGGTGAGGGCTCTGAGTTCACTTAAGTTAAGGTCTTCCATTTTTTCTCCTTTCCTCAGACACGGCTTGCCCCGCTTGCGGGGAATTTGCACTGATTATTTTAACTGGTTTTCGTAATCAAATGCGAGCATCATTTCCGCCAAACGTTTTTCGGCATCCTCAAGCGCATTTACTGTACCGTGAACACCCTGAATATATCCGTCACACGGAAGAGCGATAAACAAATCCGCCCCAACACTATCATCAATTATTGGTAAAGCTTTTGGCTTCTCAGTTTCATCCGATAGTTTTGCACGGATAGCACTTGCAACTTTATTTGCATTATTGCTTATTGTAATTGCAAGCGTTTCCATAAGACTAAATGTGCGTGATTGGTTGCTTGTGATTCGCCAATTAATTAGTCCATGTACCAGAGCACGAATGATCTTATCTCTTCTTTCTTTTGGACAAATTAAACAACCTCCAAAAGCATTCTTAGTTTCTTTCCATCCATCATTGCGTAATTTTTGTTCAACATCATCGGTTATTTCACGTTCATATTTATTGAGAGAAACCGAGAATAATGTTCGCAGATCAATAGCTATATCAAAAACAAATAATCCGGTTGCTCTCGTCTTATCTTGAATAAAATTCCTACGTGTAAGAGATATTTTTTTATCTTCAAGATATTTTCTGATTTCTTCATTAGACATTTCTTTACCATTTGTATCGCGTACTCTCACGGGATGAATGTCTGGATTGCTGCTTCTGTCAAAGGTTAGATTTTCTTTAACAATGCTTGATAATAAAGGATGTAACGCACGCATTGCCGATATCGACAAGGGGCTTCTTCTTTTAACCGGTGTCTCACCTTTTTGAGCTCTCATCCAGCCGCCAAGTAATTGATCAGTATATTGTGGATCGCATGGTGACCACGGTTCACCTTCACCTAAACCGCCTTTTTCTTTTATATCCTTATTGAAAGTTATTGGGGCTTGTTGTTCGCCCAATATTTCCAAAACGGAATCTAACGCTGAACGCTTGACTTGTTGTCCGCTTGAATAAGGAACGGTTCTTCCGAATTGATTATCATAAAAAGTTTTTTGTTCTTCCTGAACACAAAATACTGTGTGCTCTGCATGCCTAAGTCCACGGATATAAATAAAAGATGTTTTCATTTTTTGTTCTCCTTGTGTTATATGGTTTTAATTTTCATTTGGAAGTGCATATTTGAAACGCATTAGCGTAACGAATAGAGGAACATTATCTGCTGCTATATCCATCATCAGTGAATTGACAAGAGCATTACAAACCTCCGACATTTTAGGTTCCTCTTCTACAAGTCCCGATAGTTTATCAATCAATTCTTTTCGGTTGCGGGATGATAACAGACCCTTAATTTCATTATCGCGTTTGACAAGTCCTTTTTTCCCGCCTTTTTCATATTCGCGGAAAGCGTGTGCGGCTTTTCCAGCCAGATCAAGTAGTTCTTTGTTGTTTAGCATTGCGATCACCCATGTAATGTAAATTGAATAGTTAATTTTATTTTTTTCATCTTCTTTGAACTTAGGAAGCTCATTTGAACCGGTTTTACCAGGCATGTATTTTCTTAAATCTTTTGGTTCTAAAGAACGTAAACCAATCATACTAAATCGTTCACAGACTGCTGAGAGACCATACTCGGATTCATAGATTTGAGCAAGTTCTTTGTTTGACAAGAGTTTACTTTTTCCAAATAGCGAATTGTAAAGCTCCGATATCTTTGAAACTTCCGGCAAAACAAAACGAATAAAACCTATTGTTCTATTCATTTGTCCAAAACTATATACATATGCATTCAATGTTTGCTTTGGAAAAATTTTTGCTAAAGTAAATATTACGTTAGTCCACGAAGGACGCTCCATTTGCGCTTTACCATCTTTTCCAATGCCTATAGGATGAAAGTTTGCTTTTTGCGAGGTTTTCTTAAAATTATCACTATATCGATGTGTTAACCAAATGCCATTCCATGTTTCAACTTTATTATCTATGCCTTTATTTTCATCAACATATTCACGATACAATTTCCAGCCTTGTTGTATTGTTTCCAATACTTCTTGATTATCAAGTAAAATATTAAGACCACCTGCTACACCAATTCCAAAACCGGCTCCGATCCATGAAGCATACATATCATCTGCTTCAAACGGAAGTTCTAAAGACGTAACTTGTCCTGAGGTTGTTCCTAGAAGATCAGCAGACGCGAATCCTAAAGCAAAACTCATATCCGGGGCATTTCCTTTCGTGTTTGAAAAAGAATTAATCTTACCGGCTATTTCGGAAAATGCTTTTTGCCGTGCTTTTGAATCTTTCGTTTTCTTTTGAGCGATGACTTGAAATAAAGGTGTATTTGCCGGGCTCTGCAAGTATTGAGAATGATCATAGAACAACGGGAAATATTCTCTCTCAAAATATTCTTGTGCCGATAACTTCTTCTTCCTTTCTTTATTATAAATATCCAAAAACCTTTGACCAATAACAGACGTATACATTGTTCTCACCTCCAATTTTTATATAATTGATTCAATTTCTTTCCATTCCAATCCTAAATCTGAGCTGTATAATTCATCGTGGATGATTATAGGACCTGTTCCGTATTTCGAGTAACCGAAGTTGGTGAATTTGCGGAACCTCGAACTTCTCGGGATTGGAATTTCTAAACTTATTCTTTCTTCGCTGTTGCCTTTTTCGTACTGCTCTAAATCCGATTGCAGTATCGCTGTCGCAGATTCGATACTAAGAGTTTCCATTAGCACCGAAGACGGGAAATGGCAAAGATCGGTCAAAAGAAAGGTGTCGCCTTCCCAAACTAAATGTGTATCAATAGAAACAACTTCCAATTTTGGAAATACCGCATCAATCTTTTCCTGCAAATCGCGTTCATGCAACATTTCATTATCCGGCAATTGCGCAAAACTTCTTTGCAGTATCTCTCTGTTATAAGGCAAGCATTTTTTACTATCCTCCGGCGGTTCAATAACATATACCGGTTTTATTATTCTTTCACTCACGCTTTGTTTAGTTCTTCTGCGGTTTACGCGACCGAATCGCTGGATAAGACTATCTAACGGCGCGCATTCGGTTATCATTATATCAAAACTGATATCAAGACTAACTTCTACTACTTGAGTGGAGACAACTACGCAAGCTTTGGAGGAGTTATCAAATTCTTCACGTAATTTCTTTTCCGCATCTGCACGATCCTTCCGTCGAAAGCGGCTATGTAAAAGCATTTTAGGAATTTCTGGAAACAATTCGTTACAGTCTTTGAACCTTTGTTGTGCAATATCAACTTTATTACAAACGACAAGTGTTTTTTTGTCTTCATTTAATGTTTGCCGGATTATTGGAATCGTTTCTTCAAATGAAGAACACTTTTGAATTTGGTGTCTATCGAATGTATCAAGCGTATCATTTGGTAGAGTCTTACAGTATGTCCGTTTCTTACTGCCGAGTAACCGCAAGATTTTCTTTTGTAATACTGAAGGCATTGTTGCGCTGCCCACATGAATTCTGCAATTAAGTTTTAACAATGCCTTTATGATCTCGAGAACCATTGACTGCGAAACATCCGAGTAAGAATGAATCTCATCAAGTATAACATCATTTCCCATAATGTCGATTGCCAGTGTTTCAAAACCGCGCGTACCGCATATTAGCGAAGCAAGTTGATGCGGTGTAAGTACTTTAATTGAGGCTCCAATTTTATCTTGCATAACTTTTTCTTCGTAAGAATCGCTTCCTTTTATAATTAGTTTTGACGATGCGTGTAACAGTCGAATTTCTTTTTGTTGCGGCAATTGATTCTTGAATCGCTCAAACATGGCGTTGATAGATGCTTGAAATGGAAGTGTATAGAAAACTCTTCCTTTGCAACGGCGCATTAAGAAATCTGTTTTGCCGGCGCCGGTAGGTGCAACAACAAGCGTATGCGGACGTTTGTCGTCGGTGGGAATAAGGGATAACGAAAACAAATCATTTGATCGATTATTAAATGCCGAAAGATTAGGTGATTTAAAAATTTCCGGTAAATGATTTTCTATTTTTCCATCCAGCGCTGAAGCAAAGTGATCAGCGCCTATAAGAACTCCTTTCCACTTCGACCAGCCAAGCGGTTTCTTTGAACAATATTCAACAGCATATTTGAACGCTTCAAATGCTTCTTCTTTTGTAAGATTCCTGATAGCAATGCCAACCCCGGCAAGTATAGTAAGAGCTTTTTGAGACCAATCTTCCCATGGATCGAAATGCCTATTAAATATTTCCTCTAATCCTTCCGTATTCTCCAAATCCAAAATTCCTTGCCCGCGAACATCCTGTTTGATAGAACGATGATGCGCAACAATCATATCGATTAGCGCATCCCAATCTTTTTTATGGAAAAGAGGAAGAAATAATAATGATGAAAATTCATGTCGCAACGGTATTCCAAATTCAATTTGCCTGTTATTTGCTAATTTCTTTTGGAAATCGGGATGAGCTTTACCTATGTCATGAAGCAATCCGCCTAACCGGGCAAGTTGTTTATCCAAATTCAATGTTTCGGCTATCTTCTCGGTAACAGATGCTACTTGTTGTAAATGTTCAATTAAAATTGTGCCGCCGTTGTTCGAACTTTTAGCATATAAATCCGTTAACGGGTTCATCATATTTCCCTTGTTGTCATCGGATTGTTTCCTACTATGTGAAGCCAACCGTACATCGGTTTGCTTTTGTCAAAACGGTTAAATCCAACAATGAATGATTGTTTGTTTTTTCCAAATCGTAGTTCAAAACCGTTGAAACCGTTTTCGGGTTTATCAAAATCATCTTCTTCGATTGGGAATATTAATTCACCCTGTACAAATGATTGAGGCAATAAAACATCTTCATTCCGGCATAAACAAATATGTTGTTGCACCGCCCGTTCGGCATAATCTAATTTCGAAAATGCCAAATAAAGAATTGGATTCACCATTACACCACGTGTTAAAATTGAACGTGGTCTATTCATTACAACAAAGCCTTCTTTCTTTTTAACTGTTATGTCAATCGCCCTCGGTTGTGTTTGCTCTTGTTGTTTTGATAAGCTGGTGTATGTCAACCTATGACGAACGATTCGCGATTCGTATTTCTTTTGTTCCAACAACTCCGGGAAAAGTTTCTTTTCAATTCCTTCAACTATCGAAGGAGTGAGAAAATTTTGACTATATGTTTCATTATCCCTAACGGCCGTCCACGGTTTAATAAAACCAAATGGACCTGAATACTTTACTACATACATTATTTATCTCCTTTCTTATTCGTGCTAATTCGTGAAATTCGTGTCTAACAAATTGCTCCAAATCCGCACCCCGTCGAATGCCCAACTCCAACATTCCAAGCAAACCTAACTGCTTCAGGATTTCCTTCAATGATTACCGGGCAGAAGTTTGCTTTGTTTTCAATACCGTTAATCTTTACAAGTTTGGTTTTGGGCTTGAAGTATAATCTGTCAAAACTAACTTTTACATCATAATCAAGGTTTGCTGATTTCAATTTTTTCTTTAGTGTTTCAGTTAAATAATGATCAGCTTCTTTATTATTAAATGTAAGATGAGTTGCTTTCCTATTCTCATCATATTTCCTAATGAATATAGGGCTCGATGCAATAAATCTTTCTTTTGAACTAAACTGTGGATTCTCTTGCATCTGAATTTCCTTCACGCACATTCCGCAGCACACATCCGTGTTTTTCATTGCACTCATAATTAACTGTTTCCCTAATTCCTCATCCCAAAAACTAATAAACCATCTTGCACCTTTAGGAAAATCGAAACCGTCTTTAACCCCTTTACCGCCTTGCAACCAGCTTAATGAGTAAAGACTAATTTCGTCATGTATCTTATTCCATCCCATCCACTTGTGAAAGACACCAATTAGAAAATCCTGATAATTGAAAGGAACAGTTTCTGTATTTTTTGTCAAATAAAAATGTAATCTCATTCTTCCTCCAAATTAATTTTCTAAAATTTGTAATAATCTATAAAATTTGTTTTACTTTTACATCTCTATTATAACTTATTTCATTCTTAAATCAGTATCATTTAATGATACTTTTCCAGACACGAATCCGTCAGCTGACGGACACGAATATCCACGAATAATCATCATCATATTATTTTCATAAACAAGATAAACAGACACGAATTACACAGTTTGCCCCGAATTACAAAAACGTTGAATCATATTTTTTTTGCTTTTCGTTAGAGCTGTTTACACCGGTGTTAAAGTCATATTCATAATCAGCAAAATATATTTCCCTGCACCAGTGTTTAAGTTTCTCTTTTAACTTATTATCCAATTCAGAGTTTGAATCAGCCCAGCATTCAACACTATTTATATATTCGCGTTTATCTTTCCAAGGATTATTTGGAATAGAAACAACATATTTTGCTAAAACAAACATCTTGAATTTAGTATATAATCCCTTCCGCTTTTCTTTTTGTTCGGGGATGGTTGCAAAAAAAGTTATTATTTCATTTTGAAATGCTTCTTGTTTGTCTAATGGTATTATTGAAATCGAAGATATTTCCCTAAACATTCTTTGTGCTTCGGTTTTTCTATCGGACATATATCCGGCATCGAGAATGTCAAGAGTACTGTAAAATTTCTTTAAGTATTTCCCATCTTTATTAAGTGCCGAATACAGTTTTGCAACTAATAAAAATTTGTCGTATTCAGACAACAAAAAAGAAACACTAGTTTGA
>JAHJRJ010000295.1 GCA_018830765.1 Bacteroidota bacterium
ACTTTTCCGCTAATGGTGATTGGCATTTCTTCAAATTGCGGTATCGGTTTTATATTCGGTCCGCGTATTATAGCCACATCGTCCGGTTTAGGTGCAGGTGGAATGATCATTGAATCGTTTATTAAATATTTTAGCGGTTCTTTACGCTTTTGTGGTATGATGCTAAATTCTTCTGCCGCTTCTCGCGGGTCAGCGATAAAACCTTTTAGTGCGGTAGCCGTTGCAGTTTCGGGAGACGCCAAATAAACTTTTGCATCCATCGTTCCGCTTCTTCCTTCGAAGTTACGATTGAAGGATCGCACCGAAACTGCACCGCTCGGCGGTGCTTGTCCCATACCGATGCAAGGACCACAGGCAGATTCAAGTATTCTTGCACCTGAAGCGATGATATCAGCCAACTCGCCCGAACGTGCTATCATCTCGAAGACTTGTTTTGAACCGGGAGTAAGAGTTAGCGAAGTATTCGAATGTACCGACCTTCCTTTGAGCATATGTGCTGCTATGCTCAAGTCGAAGTAACTTGAGTTTGTGCAAGAACCGATACTCGATTGTTCAGCTTTGATGTTCTGCTTTGCAAGCTCACTAACTTTTACTACGTTATCCGGTGAGTGCGGTTGTGCAATGAGTGGTTCAAGTTTATCGAGGTCGATTACGAGTCCATCAAATTCAACCGTAACGAATCCGGCTTTGTCAGTTTCGCTGATAGTTAGATTAACGGCGCCGCCTTCTTGAAGAGCTGCGATTGCGTTAGCATCGTTAACTTTATGCAAACGGATACTGCACCTATCATATGTTGCATTCGGGTCGGCTTTATGTTCGTTCCATACATTTCCTCTTCCTTGTGCATATAAGTAAGATTTTGTGACGTGGTCACTCGGGAAGATAGAAGTCGTTGCGCCAAGCTCTGCACCCATATTAGTAATAGTAAACCTGTCGCCTATCGAGAGAGTTTCAACGCCGGTGCCGTAATACTCAATAATTTTATTAATTCCCCCTTTACATGTTAATCGTCGCAACATTTCGAGGATGATATCTTTTCCTGAAACCCACGATTGCAAAGCTCCTATGAGTTTAACCCCTAAAATTTTAGGCATGGTTATTATATACGGTTCGCCCGCCATAGCGAGCGCGATATCCAAACCGCCGGCGCCGATTGCAATCATCCCTAAACCGCCACCTGTGGGCGTGTGAGAATCGGAGCCGATCAGCGTTTCACCGGGGACACCGAATCGCTCGCGATGGACCTGATGACATATTCCGTTTCCGGGACGGGAGAAATAGATTCCATATTTTGCCGCAATACTCTGTAAGTATTGATGGTCGTCTGCATTCATAAAATCCTGTTGCAGCATATTGTGGTCAACGTAACTTACAGAGAGTTTTGTTTTGACACGGGGAACGCCCATAGCTTCGAATTGAAGATATGCCATTGTTCCGGTTGCATCTTGCGTGAGTGTTTGGTCGATACGGATTCCGATTTCCGAGCCCGGTTCCATTTTTCCTGAAACAAGATGGGATAAAATTATCTTTTTAGATAGGTTCTTAGACATAATACGTTTTCCTTTTAAAATAATCCACCGCTCTTTAGACAATGAAAAAACATTGGGTGTGAAATAAGAACGGCGATGTTGATAATGAACAAATTTTTTTAAGTGCGTCAAATTATACCAAAAAAATGCCTGAAATGCAAAGAAGCAATGTAAAACCGAGGAATTCGAGTGTATAAATGAGGAAGTTATACGTTCAATAACAATAGAAAAATCAGGTAAATTCGATAAGGACTTCAGTTTTGAAATATTGTTCACCGCAATATTCACATTCTTCGCAGTGGACGTTATTTCCACAAAAGTTGCATACTTTCATTTTAACCTCTTACACACAACGTGAATCGGAATACCTTTCTCGGTAAAACCCACGACCAAACAACTTTCGCCTCTATTTTTATCTTCGTAATGTTCTAAAATTCTGTCCTTCGTGAGAGCTTCTTCAACAGCACATCGTGTAATCCACTCAATTTCAATCATTTTAATAGATATCTTTGAAAAATACATTTCTATTTTATCTTTTTGGAAATCAATCACATATTGAGTATATTCTATACGAAATTTTTAATAATATTTGATTTAATAGGAGAAATAATGAAAAGAACAGCAACATTTTTACTTTTAATTGTCATTACCGCAACATTTATGTTTACGGGCTTTCAATGCGGTACAGCAGAAATGACAAGCGCCAAACTTTACATTCAACGGTCAGAATGGGAAAACGCAAAGATTCAGCTTCAAAAAGAAATAGCTAAACACCCCGAAAATGCAGAAGCATGGTATCTGCTCGGCCAAGTATTTCATGAGCAAAAAAGTTACAAAGAAATGGTTGATGCTTTCAACAGCTCGTTGAAAATCAATAATCAATTCAAAAAAGAAATTGATAATTACAAACTTAGCGTGTGGGCTAATAACTTAAACAAAGGTGTTGACCACTACAACAAGGCAATTCAAATGTTACAAACAAGTCCCGACTCCGCAGATACTCATTTTAACACTGCGCTCGACTATCTAAATATCGCCGTTGCGGCACAGCCGGATAGCGCCACCAATTATCGTGTACTCGCTCTCTGCTACTACGGAATGCGGGATATGGACAATGCTATAGTATTTTTGAAAAAAACTCTTGACAAACAATTCGACGTGCAACTCGGACGTATGCTTGGAGGAATATATTACGACCGCGCGATCGTTGCAAAAAATAATGCTGCCACTGTTGAGGGTGATGAGAAAAAGAAAATTCTTGAAATAGCAAATAAAAATCTTAACGAGACAATTAAGATTTTAGAAGCAACAAGTAAGGTTACACCCGAAGACCCGAACGTTTTAGCAGCATTGAATGATGCATATATCGCTGCAGGCAGAACCGAAGAAGCTCTGAATTCATATAAAGTAGCAATTAAGACAGACCCGACTAACAAACTTGCTCATTATAACTACGGTGTTTTATTACTGCGGGCAGGAAACCACGCAGAAGCGGCTTCACAATTTGACGAGACTGTAAATTTAGACACAAACTTTACTGATGCAATTTACAACGCAGCCGCCGCTTATATGCAATGGGGCGCCAAGATGCGTGAACAAGCCGAAGCTGCAATACAGAACGACAAAACTAAACAGATCGATAAAGCTTTCGAAGAAAAATTTAGAAAAGCTAAAACTTATTTGGATAAACTTGTCGAGCTAACCCCGAACGACATCAGCGCTTGGGAAACTTTAGGTATGGCAAATGCTATTTTAAATATTCCGAAAGAAGCTAAAGCAGCATACGACAAAGCCGATAGTCTTAGAAAAACAAAATAACTTAAAAGGATTAGATATGACAAATCAACCGCAACAACCACAACAAATAAATATTGAACTCGGTGAAAAAGAAGCAGAAGGAATCTACTCGAATTTAGCGATAATTACACACTCACCCGCAGAATTCGTAGTTGATTTTACACGTGTGCTTCC
>JAHJRJ010000296.1 GCA_018830765.1 Bacteroidota bacterium
GTCGGGCAGGTATTGAATTACAAAGTAGTTGAAAATACTTCGACATTCTGCGGTTCGATGTTCACCCCGATAAAATCGGGGTTCAACATTCATTATTCAAAGCCACCGCCCCCGCCTGTTGCCTGCCCGATGCAGGCGGGCGGGCAGGTTTGGTGGTGGTAGTTTAATTTTTCATACACCTTTAATGGAGAGGTGTCTGAGTTCCGCTAGAAAAACGGCGGATAAAGGTTTGAGCCAAAGGCTCATGCACCTCTGGCGCAGAAAGAGCCGGTCTCTCAGCCAGAGGCTGATCCGCCTCCGGCGGAGAAAACCGGTGTAGGCATAAGTCTATCGAGAGTTCGTCCGTCTCGATTCCACAAGTGGAATTGAGACGAGATCTCGTTCCGCAGAAAGCGGGACGGAAATCTCTCCTTCTCCGCCAAACTTCGTCACAAATAACTAACCGGAGAGGTGTCTGAGTGGTTGAAAGAGCCGGTCTCGAAAACCGGTGTACTCGAAAGGGTATCCAGGGTTCGAATCCCTGCCTCTCCGCTAATTGGTCGTCCCGCCGCAAAGGCGGGATTGCGCCAATCCCGACAGCAGTCGGGGCGGTTGCGCTATTCTATCGAAAAAGAAATCGTAATGTTTTCTCTTATCCATCCCACTTAAGCGGGACGACAGCCAGCGGCAAAATTTTTCCCCGAGAGTTACCACACTTTGAAATCATCTCTTCTCAAACTTGAAAACAATTTCATCATTACTGAGAGTGCTTTCAAGTATTAATCGAAATCATAAAGATCAGAAACTATACTTGACTTTGAAATATACCTCATCGTTATCTTTCACACGACCAAAAGTCGTAGTGGGCTTTCCGTCGATGATATAGGCACCTATGAGTAGCTCTGCGTTGTCGATTGGATAATAGGCAATCTCAGGCCCAAGCGCAAAGGCATAGTTATTTCGAATGTCCTTAAAGTCTTTCACTTCGATAGCCCCGCCAGCAAATGTAATCTTCAAAGCATCATTGAGAAAACTTTGCCGAAGGGCAAACACCAAATAATCTTCTAAGTTTTCATTCCCTCGCTCGTGGAATAACCCATGAATGTATTGTGCGTTCACATACAACCCGTTGGCAAACGTGTAATCGCCTCCGATGACATATTTCGCGTACGGCTTGTCGTCTAAAGCGATTGCAATTTGCTGTTGAGTATTTGGCGGGCTCATAAAGGAAGTTAATACATTGTATTTCCTAGGAAGAAACACTGCAGCTTCTGCCCATACGCCGATATTGAAAATTTGACCAGCCATGTCTGCGCCTATTACTTGCATCCTGGGATATTGCATTATCGAATTCACATCAACCGTACCAAGTGTATCTAACGGTAAAATTGTAACGCCGGTAACAAGCGGCAAATCATCTCTTCCTTTGAAGTAGTTGAGTGAAACATTATAGTCTGCCACAGTTGTTGCGATTTTGAAAGCATACATCGAGCTTTCATTGAAATTATTTTTAGGTAAAACAACAGCATTACTTAATGAATGAAGCCGCATACCCGGAGGAAGCGAGATCGGGCCTTCAAACGCTTGAAGCCAATCAGACGGGGGAAGCACAGCGGGAGTGAAGACTGGAATGTAGACACCTGTCAGAGTGTAAGACTCGTGATAATACGAAACCTTAATAGCATTACTGCCAAGATGCCTGCCGAAATCAAAAATGTCTTGAAGATCCTTGGGATTTAGGTTATCTGTCGGATTGAATTTATCGGCAGTGCCCCACGCTATACGTTGACGACCGATTTTGACATCTAACTTTTCAACAAGAAAATCGGACATGTCTACATAAGCCTCATAAAATTCCAATCCCCATGGCTGCACTTTCTCTTTCCCTGTTTGCTGAAGATCATCGATAGTTTCTGTGCGAGGGAATCCGAATCCCCGCACAACTAGGTCGGAATACAATTGAACTTTCTCCGAAGGTCTTGCTTTCAGTTGAAGACATATCCGATTTTCGTTCCACGTAAACGGATTGCCCTTGGTCTGCAAACGCATACGGATGTCGCTTCGAATATAACCGCCTATCTCGACCTGTGCATACGTTTGTGAATGTAAAAACAATAGTCCGATCAAAAGAATCAGAAATGCTTGTGTGCGATGCATGACATGTTCCTCATATTGTATTCAATAGAAGTTCTTCGATAAAATGATAAATGAAGTACGATATAGTGAGCATAAAGATGGAAGTGCTCAGCCACTGAAAGACCAATTTCTTTGTCGGTGAATGAAAAAGTCTCACGTGTTGAATAATCCGCAGAACAACATACTGGCAAAATGCTGATCCAAGTCCAACGCCGACGCTGAACAAAGTGAATTCGCGCACCCCCATATTTACCAAAATAGATGAGCGAAGTACCCCTGCCATATTTACCCAGAATGCAAGCATCGTTGGATTAACAATCGTGGCCATCAGCACAACGACAAAGTGCTTGAGATGTGAGCTGCGATTTTGCTTACCATCGTGAGCGATCACTACCGTGCTCAGGTTATCTGTTTCTGGTGGCCGTTTCATGGGAAGAAGATGCTTATAACCATAGTAAAACAGAACGAGCAAACCCAAGCCTTGTACGAGATGCCGTATAATAATTGAATCAAAGATAAGCGATGTTCCAATTAACGCGATCTCACAATACGTTGCATCCAATACTGCTGCAAATAAACCAATAGCGAAACTTGCCCGGAATCCTTCTTTCATCAAACGACTAAACATCAATTGTCCCACTGCCCCAACTGGAACCGAGGTGATTACACCCAGAAAAAATGCAACGATCATGATGAGGAACATGACTATCCTATCGTTTCTTCGTACGTCGTTCAATTGCAGACCGAATGTGTGGAAGGGCGGCATTTGCTGCCTCTTCTCCGGAATCTATCACATCTTTAGCTCGATGAAAATCTAGCAAGTTAAATCCTCCAATGACAGGCGAAATGAGAACATCAGCGGGCCATTGTGAAAGTTGAAAAGTTTGGAGGTTTGTTTCTACAACGGCGATTGATTGCATTAAAGTTTGAAACAAATGCGGAGGAGCGACATCCGATAATGTGGAGTTCACAGTATCTTTCTCTTTTTCTGGAGGATCGTTTTCATCAATTTGCTTCCAGTCGAATTTCCGCACCTGTAGTAAAAGTCGCTCTCTCAACGTCGAGATTGTTTTGTTGAGTCGAAATACTCTTTGATCTTTACTGGGTTTGCCAACTTTTGATGGACTTGGTGTGACATTTACTGCAATGATGACATCCGCTCCTAACCTGTGTGCGACGCTTACAGGTAGTGGATTTACCAAGCCGCCGTCGACCAGGTAGCGATCGTGATAGCGAAAAGGTTTGAAAAGCGCGGGAATGGCAATGCTTGCCATGATGGCATCCACAAGCGGACCGCTCGAAAAAATTACTTCTTCGCCTGTTGTCAGATCAGTTGCAACTGAAGAAAAAGGGATTCTCAACTGTTCGATATCCAGATCGCCAAGAAATTCTTCCAAGTAGGAACGAATCCGTTCTCCATTTACAAGACCGGATGTTGAAAAGCTGGGGGCAAGCATTTTGGCTACAAACTTACGATCAACTGACAATGCGAGTTCTTCCATAAGCGCGATACCGGTCCCTGCAGTATAAAACCCCCCAACAAATGCGCCCATGCTCGTGCCTACGATGAGATGGATTGGAATGTTATTCTTCTCCAGCGCTTTCAGTATGCCGATGTGAGCAAGACCTCGTGCTCCTCCACCACCCAACACAAGGGCGACTCGTGTTTCACTCATATGAATTTTCCAAAAATATTACGAATGATAAGAAACAATAAGGTGTAATTTTTCATCGTCGTCATTGCTATTTGACTGGCTGCTTTCCAATATCCTTGCATTGCATCTCTAACAGGGTATTTTTGAAATTTGATTGGATGTATGAGTCCCCATAGCGATACATACTGTACTTTCAAATTTTGTGCAGAATAGTACAAATTTATCAACGTCTCTACCCCGTATCGCGAGTTTCTGATTGCTTCAGTCAATGGGAAAATGTCTTTTCTGTAGACTACGCGTTCTCCTGCAAGGGGCCTAAACGGATTGAGTTTCTCATCAAACATGTTTTCGGTCGGATGCCCGATGACCATATCTGCTTTGCCTTCTAATAAAGGATCAAGCAACTTCAGAACATAATGTTTTTCAAAGTTCAAAAGATCACCGTCGACAAAGAGAAGAATTTCACTTTGCGCTTTTACTATTGCCTCTGCCATTGCAAATCCCTTCCCTCTGTTGTGGGGGAATTCGATGATTCGAACCTTTGGATTGTTTGCGAACTCTTTGAGTGTTGCACTTGTACCATCGTTTGAGCCGTCATTTACAACTATTATTTCTTTTAGCTCAGCGCATTTTAGTAAAGTTTCTAAAATACCGCCAATAGTTTTCTCTTCATTATAAGCGCATACAATTGCGGTAGCATTTTGATTATTGTGTCCCATAAGTTCTCTATTGTTTTATAAAAAATTTCATAGTTCTTAGTTTGTTTTTTTTAAGAAATAGAATTAATCCAGTAATCAGCATAACTTCGCCAATGATAAATATTCCCCATTGAAAACCCGGATTTAATTCTTCTAGAAGATTTACTGTATATGCATTCCAGAAAAATGAAATGAGAATGATGATGCAGCCAAGAATTGTTAATAACAGATGTTCTTTTTCAACTTTTAGAGTATAACCCTTGTCTTGAAGATATAGACTTGACACCGAAGCGATAATCATAGTCAACGAAACGATGATTGGGGCAAGAACAGGTCCAACCCAAGGAATAGGGATTAGGAAAAGAATATCATTTTGAAATATAGAAGCGGGCCAATTCAGAAATACTTTAAGCCATACGTAATAGAAAATGTCCCAAATGCCAAAACAAAAGATGAAATAGAAAAATCTTTCTATGCGGGTTTTTCCGGATAAATAGCCGATAACAACAAGCATAACTATAGTTGAGAATTCCCTGCCATATTCAATATAGATTGTACTTATCGGCATTATCTTTAGAGGGAACTGAAAACCTTCCGGATAAAAAATCATCCTTAAGTAAACAACCACTGCGGCTTCGAGATATGCCATTGCTATACACCAAATAGCAATCAAAAAGAATTTCTTTGTTAATGGTTTTAGTAAAGCCATTTTAATATTTACTTTATGTGATTCTTCCAATGGTTTAATCCAAATTCGCTTTTCGCTTAAATGGTTGTTAAACTGATCAAAACTTCTCTAAATTTCTTTCCGTGAAGACATCGTCCGACAATTTGCTGTCAAATTTTATTTCGCTCAATATCATTTTTGTGCTGTGTTCATCTTTGAGGTCCTTCATCTCAACTTCTTTCGCCACCCAGTACTTGCTGATGCTCTCAATATTTCTTCTCTCCATAACCTTCCAGAGTTTTCCAGCCTTATCATAAAATTCAGTCTTGACAGGATAAAAAATGTCCTTCCGTACCCAGATTTTAAGTTTGCCATAGTCCTTTCTCTTGCCTTCTTTTGGCGTCAGCCCTAATACATAATGGTCTTCAGTGGTTTCAACGAGTTTTGGGTTATAGTCATCTGAATACTTCAATGTACCCATATCATCATAGGTGAAGTCAGTACCGGCGAATTTTTGATTCTTCACATGCGAGGCAATCCGGCGTACCTTCTTGAATGCTGGCAAGTATATGTATTGCACATCGTTCGGCAACCCGAGAAAACCAATGCCTCGCTGGTCTGCGGGAGTAAGAAAACGGACAAGTCTCGTGTCGTCACCTTTCTGCAGCATAGTGATGGTTCGTTCCTTTTCGTTTCCTTTGCTGTCAATGAGCACGAGCTTTGCCTTGAGATCCTGATCCTTGGGCGCATTAATGACCGATTCAAATTTTGTCAGGATTTGCTCAGCGTTTGGTTGCTGGGCGCTTAAGGGTTTAGAAATCAGTATAGTTGCCGTAAACACGGCAACAACTATCGTGATTTGTTGATTGATTCTCATATCGATTCTCCTTTGTTTGTGTGGATTGAATTATTGTTTAACATACTTGGGTGGATTCCATCCGTTTCGATTCCATGATTTTAGTTCGATGTCAATTGTTCCGAGAATAACATTCATCTTTGCTCGTATTGGAATTTGAGCTGCATCGTTACTGAACCAGCCCTTGAATGGACCGCCTAAGCCGAAGATACTTTTGAACTCTCCTTTTCCATCAAACTCGATCACATCAATTGGGTACGCGAGAGCATCAATCATAACATTTGCCTGCTTATTCCAGAAATTGAAATAGGTGACCTCTTCTGAACTATCAACCATTGTTGGCACGGTGATCTGGCTACCGCTTTTCACATTAGCTCTTGCGAAATACAGAAGTGACAACCCATCCTGCGTCTTGCTTTGTATTCGAACAGTGTCAACACGTTCGAATTGAATATTAGTATTATAGGCACTGTCGACAATACCCTTCTTCACGATCAAAATTCCTTTTTGCCGATCAAAGTCATATCGGATCGCTTTCCAACGTTTGCCATCCTTCTCCCATCCATTGAATGATTGCGAAAAGCACTCTTTGTCCATTGTGGTTTCAAAAATGGCGTGAAGATCTACAAAAGGAAGGCCGGCATAAGAGTCGATATACACAACTGCTGTATAGTTTGCATTGTCCCCAATATTTTCTGAGCTGAGCACTTTTGTCCGTATCGTGCCGAGTTTGATGAACCACCAACTGACTTCATACGTGAGGTCTTCACCTACATGAAAGAAACCCGTATCCTGTGCATTTGTTGGTTGAATAAGCGTAATGGGTATCAACTCCAATAGGGCACAATAGAAAATAAGAAGAGTTGTTCTTCTGAGTATCTGCTTTCTTGGTCTCATCGGTTTGTTATATTAGTTTTATTCCGTTTCTCATCGGATGCAAAATTTCCTACAAACTTAGCCTTTGTCAAGAGTATCAATGCGGGCAAGAATGTAAGCGCGCCAACACTACTGCCAATCATTGTTATTGCAATGAGCATTCCGAATCGCTGCAAGGGAACAACGTCCGCTAGCAGCAAGGTCAAGAATCCCACCATAACTGTGAGCGCATTGATGAGAATGGCCCTGCCCGTCGTTTCGAGGGTTTTTCTTAAAACGGCGAGAACTTTATTATCTTTTCCGCTATCATCTTTGGTGATGCCATATTGTTTGAATTCTTCTTTGAAGCGGCTTGTAAAGTGAATCGAGTAGTCTATTCCGACCCCAATAGCGATGCATCCAACAAGAACTGTGGCAACATCGAGCGGAATTCTTGCAAAGCCCATAAGTCCAAAGTTTATGATGAGAGTCAGCAAAATAGGTGTAATGCTGATAAGCCCGCCAACGACAGAACGAAGTTGGAACGACAGGAGGACCAGCACAAGCACGATTGCAAGAATCAGACTCTGTAATTGACTGCGCATAATGCTGTTGTCTAAGTGCTGATAGATGATCCCCATACCTGTTTGGCAAAAAGAGAACTGAATATGATCCGGAGGGTCGGGGAGCTTCTCACTGGAAGATAATTGTTCATAGACTCGAAGTGGAACAGCAATAGTTTGTTGCTGAAAATCGGCTACAGCATCTGTTACTGCATTAAGAAACGGGCGATCGTTCTGTAACTTACTCGGGAGGATTGGAATAAGACCATCTGTGATTTTTCGAGGGCTTATTGATGTCTCGCTCCCAGCTTGCCCATCGAATTGATTCTTAGTTCGCAAAAGAATGTTTGCTACTTCATCATGATTGAAAACTGATTGTGGAAGTCTTTTCTTTGCTTCCCACTCCATCAAGCTTGCTGATTTCTTCGCCTTGTACTCTAAAAGAATATCTTTGTTAGTTTGTGATAATGGGTTGTTGGAGATAAGATTGACAATAACAAGGCTTGTATCCAGTGTGTTGATGTAGTTCTCTATCGCATCGACAACAAATCGGCCTCGTTTTGTATCTACCGTTCCTAATGTTGCCTGAACAATTCCTTCGGTTTTGTCAGCATTAACAAGCTGGTTCATGATCTCTTCTCCTTCCAGAAAGAACCACAAGTTTGTAACTTTGTTTCTCAAATCAGGAATTGTCTTCTGATCATCCATAACCTCATGCATTTCCGCGACAAGGCTGGCTACAGATTGAGCATTATGGACGTCGTTCAACGACTCAAGAAATTTTCCCATACGCCACATCTCTTTCAGCACGAAAGGATTCTGATGATCACCTTGAACAAAAATGTTGATCGGAATTGATCCCCCGAACTTGTTCTCCATAAGCTCCTGAGCGGCCCGAATGCTAGAGCCGGGCTTGAAGTAATCCACCATATTGACACGCCTATCAACGCGTGGAATTCCGAAAAGACCAATGATAATCACAATGATTGTCCCGACAACAATAAGTCGTTCATTCTTTAGAACGAACTCGGCAGTTCTATCCATAAATTTCGTTACAAATGCTGCGTTCTCAATAAAGCCAGTTTGCCCACGTTTTTTTTTATGAAGAAGTGATAGAACTGCAGGCACAAATGTTACTGAGATGATTAATGCGAACAACGTTCCGAGGGCGGAGAAGAATCCAAACTCACGAGTCATTGTGAGGTATGAGCCAAAGATGAAGGATAAGAACCCAACCATTGTTGTTACAGCAGCAAGCACTATAGGAATCGTTACTTCGCTCAATGATTTTGCCAGTTGCTCCGCGTTACCATTGCCTGACCGCACATCCTCATCATATCTGCTGATCAGGTGGATGGTGTAGGCACTTCCTACAGCAATGAGAATCACGGGGATAATGTTTGAAATCACAGTCAATTGAACACCCGATAGGCTCATGCTGCCGAGTACCCAAATCGTGCTTATAAGTACGCTCAGAAGAGGTAAGATCACGCCCCGGAGAGTCCCAAAGCTAAGGAAGAGCGTTATACAAATCAGCACACTTACGATTGGGACTAGAGTCTTTAAGTCGTTAAGAATAAGGTCCGTGATTTCGATCATCTGGAACGGAATGCCACTGAAGTATATCTTTTCCGTTAAATTTGCGCGTTCTGTTATTTCCTTCAATTCTTTGGCAACAGTTAACCGGTCTACACTTTGTTTGATTCGACAAACAATGAGAGTTGCCTTCGCATCAGATGAGACGATTCGACCATTGTATAGATCTTTTGAAAGTGTGTATCTTTTTAGCCTGTCAATTTCTTCAGTAGTTTGCGGAAGATTGTTTTCGTCAATCAGTTTCCCAACTTCAAGGCCATCGTCGGTTTTCTTGATGTCCAAAATGTTTGTGAGGCTTGTTACTTCTGTTACACCATCAACGAGTTTAAACTGCTCAGTAAGGTGATTGATGTGCTCGATAGTTTCCCGGGTGAAAACATCGTCTGATTCAAGAGCCATGAGCGCGAGTGAATTGCCGCCAAATTCTTCACCGACTTTATCGAACAACACTACCGCCGGGTCATCCTTTGGCAAATAACTTAAAATATCGCTGTTCACCCTGAGATTAGTCATTTGGTAGCCAAGCCCCAACGTCAAAAGGATGGTTACGGCAACAATAGAAATTCGGTTGTTAAGTACAATCGCTACGAATTTTTTAATCATTTATCTGAAGTTACGCAGCAAGCATAGATTGTAGATTCCAGTTGAGATTTTTAGGAATAACGCAATCAAACAAGACAAAACGGATTTTGTAAATCGTCGAAATGTTTTTTGATATTCTGAATTCTTCAAGTTGACAAAATGA
>JAHJRJ010000297.1 GCA_018830765.1 Bacteroidota bacterium
AGCATTAACTCGATGCTCATAAAAACGATGATTGCGTTTCGGCGGGTTAGAACTCCGACCACGCCGATTGAGAATAATATTGCGCTTAATGCGAGATAGTAGTTTAGTGGAACCATATTAACCATCAATTCTTTTTTTTGCTAAAACAACTGCGCCGATAATTGCCGCTAAGAGTAAGACAGACGTTACCTCAAACGGGAAAAGATATTGAGTAAATAGCATTTTACCTATACCTTCCACAGTGCCAATTTGTTCGGCATTTGGAGCGATATGACGAGTAAATTTGGAATCGCTCATCATTATTCCGACGATTATTTGAACCAGCATAACCACAACAAGTCCAACTGCTACCCGCTTTTTGTATGTAATTTTTTCTGTTAACGCTTCTTCCTTCCCTAAATTTAAAAGCATTACGACGAATAGGAAAAGCACCATTATCGCTCCTGCATAAACTATAACTTGTATAACGGCTATGAATTGAGCTTGAAGAGTTAAATAGATTACGGCAAGTATTAAAAAATTTAGCACCAGATAGACCACACTCATAATTGGGCTGCGGCGTGTGATTACCAAAATCGCTGAAATTATTGATGAGATTGCAAGAGTAAAGAAAACTATAGTATCAATAGACATATATTTTGTTTCAGTTAATGAATCTTCTCGCCGCAAGCGGCATTGAATTAAACCCACTCTGTTTCATCCGCCGAAGTCCATTATTTTAGGACGTAGGCGGATTAAAAATCGCTTTGAATATACAAAAATTAGTTTTTACAATCAATAATTCATTTGAACTCAAATCACCATATTTTAAGCACCCCTTAGTCTCAGCAACAAGGTATAACCCCGTAGAACGGGGTATAACCTTTTTTCATTCTTAAAGACGATTGCCCAATCGGGTCTATGAATCTATCCGAAAATATCGAAATACATAAACTTGGTTGTCATCGTCCCAGCCCGATCCGCCTTAGGCGGAGCTGGCGGGCATACGATGACACAAAAAAATTTGTTGTGTCAGTTATCTCTATAGATAGTATAAGCTCGTTGAGGGGTTGAGTTCATAATCTGCATTTGCGTAACATCAGTAATTAAGATGCGGAAATCGGAAATCAAAAATCGAACATCGATTTTAAAACCCGAAAATTGCATTTGAGAAATCATTTAAAAGTTCGTTCCCCGTAATCTATTGATATCGAACAATTTAAGGAGCTTATTTCTAATTGCATTGCATTAGAAAAGGTGAAATATTCTTTCGCTGCAAACCATTCAGCATCAACTATTAGTGGAAGAAACAATTTTCTATTGCATTTTTCGGGTTAAACTTTCTTTCCGGTTCCGACATTGAGTCGATAGTAAAACTTTTACTTTGTAAGTTTTCTGAAAAAGAATTCTTGGCGCTGTAATCTCCGGAATTTCTTTTATTTGTTTGACTGCTTCTTCGTATGATAAACTGCATCTCCGAACCGTTTCATAAAAGCCATATAACCCACAACTGCCGGATTGTGTTTTTCAAGATAAGGAAAAATATCCTGTTCAGCTCCCCGGTGAGCAGCGTTGTAACGAATCATCAGAGTATCTACTTTACCTTCGGCTGCAAGTTTGCCCGCAAACTTACGGTCGTGTGTCGTTATCCCAACCGATCTGATTTTCCCTTCATCCTTGAAACGGTATAATTCATCTCTGACAGATTCGGGAAATTCCTTTTCCTTCGTCACACCCAAAAAAAGAAAAGCATCTATATAATCTGTATTGAATTGACTTAGACGCTTTTCCAAGCTCCTGCGAAGATTGGGATGTCCGATAATTAGATTGTAAGCTCCGGTGGAAACAACGAAGCGTTCCCTGTTTCCTTTCATCACATCTTTTAATACGCGAGTTAACTGTGTATCAATGCCGAAGCCGAAGAAGTAATTCACTCCTTCGTCGATTGCTCTGTAAATAGTTTTTTTACCGGGTCTGTATGTAGCAGATAAACCTAAACGATATATTGGAAGTCCGCTATTTCCAAGAATCGTTTTCTGAAAATTCGTATTTTGGAGACCCATATTGATTGATGTTTTTCTTAGTGCTTCTTAGTGAGCTTTGTGATCTTTGTGGTAAAATTATTCACTGATGTTACGCAAAATCGAGTTCCAGAGGAATTCGCCTGCGGCGAATTTATAGAAATCGGCCTCGTTCCGTGTTTGCGTTCCGTAGGAACGATATATAATTCACATTTCGCCCCGCTGGGGCTTACATTTTAGTAGGTTTGATAGTTCTACAAACATAACGTCCCTACGGGACTACAAACAATCCGCCTCAGGCGGATTGTTTGTATCATTCTTACGTAACATCAGTTATTCAGATCTTAATAATAATAAAAGCGAAATATCTTTAGAAGAAATAATAATGCAGCCCTACTTGAGGCAGCGGAAGTATTTGTCCGTTAGTAAAGTAAGTAAAATACAAACTTCCG
>JAHJRJ010000003.1 GCA_018830765.1 Bacteroidota bacterium
CATTCAAAAATCAATTTGCAAAATCAGAGAGTTAACAGTGAACTTCAAATTCTTAAATATCTAAACGGAAATATTATTAAAATCGGAGAAGTAAGCGTTAGCGGTAATTAATCCTAAAATATCAAAGGAGTTTACATGAATGCTCAGAATTCAGTGAAGAAGGTGGGGGAACCTTCGCAGTACCACAGTAAGATTACCGAATGGCCTGAGGCGGAAAGGCCGAGAGAAAAATTGTTGAAGTACGGCGCTCAAGCGCTTACCGATGCAGAATTGATTGCGATATTAATCAGGTCTGGAACCGGGAAAATAACTGCGGTGGATATTGCAAAAACTATGTTGAAAGATTATGATACCATTGGCAGGTTGGTAACACGATCGGTTGCCGATATTAAAAAATATAAAGGTATCGGAAATACAAAAGCCGTAACATTAGCGGCGGCTTTTGAAATCGGAAGACGGGCGGCTATCTCAAGCGCCGAAAAGAAATATAAAATAACATCACCCACTGACGTTGCAAACAGATTTATTCCGCTGATGCGTGATTTAAGGCAGGAAGTATTTAAGACTTTATTGCTCGACAGCTCAAATAATTTATTGAAAGAAGTTGAAATAACGAGAGGAACGTTGAATTCTTCACTGGTGCATCCACGCGAGGTGTTTAATGCGGCGATAATAGAGCCGGCTGCAGCAATTATACTGTTACATAACCATCCTTCAGGTAATCCAGAACCGAGTTCCGAGGATATTCAGATAACCCGGCAATTGGTCGAAGCCAGCAAAATTATAGGAATTCCGATACACGATCATATAATTTTAGCAGGAAATTCGTTCACAAGTTTCGCAGAAAAGGGAATTTTATAGTTATTCTAATAAATTTTTAAAATATCTCAAAAAATACTTGACAAATACATTTTAATTTGCTATAATAGAACACGAAAGTACAAAATCTAACGAATAAACTCGTATAATGAATAACCAAAATAGGAGGTATCATGTTAAAACTGAACAGTAGAATCATCACGATGGTTGCAGTTGTTGCTTTTTCAGCTTCTCTATTTTTTATGGGATGCACAAGCAGACCTTCGGAAGACGAACTCCGGCAGCTAAACGATTTAAAAGCAGAAGTTGCATCATTGGAGAAACAAATTGCTGACAAAGAAAAAGAGAAGGCAAATTTAGAGAATGAGGTGGCCGAAAAAAATGCCAAGCTTCAACAGTGTCAAAGCGACATGGACGCTGTTAAGAAAGCATTAGGTCAATAACCATTAATCTCAACAAAAATCTAAATTGAAAAAGGAGATACTGCAATGAAATCAAAATTATTAATGATATTAATCGTAGCAATATTACTCGTGATTGATATGCCGAGTGTATTAGCTCAAGAGATGACTAAAGAACAATGGCAGCAAGAAATGAGTCAATTTACTGCTAAGCGAAACGACTTAAAATCAAAATTAGATAAGTTAAATGCCGATATTAAGTCTCTACAAGACCAATCCCAAAAATTAGATGGCGATTTGCAAGCATGCATGGACGAAAAGCTGGAACTGTTAGGTGTAACACAAGCCGAATATGATGCCTTCTTCGAAGAACTTGCTCGATACGAAAGTAGAGTCAGCGAATTGATGAAAATGTCGGATGAAGAACTTTTAAAATATCGGCAAGAAGTCGAAAATATGAATAAGAGAGTTGCGGAAATGGCAAAGCATAAAATCGCAATGGTTCCACGCCAGGGGGATAGAATAAAGAGATTGCAGGAAAATATTGCAAGCCTTATGCTCACCTTAGGAAAATCAAAAACATACACGGTCGGTACGTGGGCAAAAGATCGCGACTGTTTGTGGAACATCGCAAAGAAGAAAGATATCTACAACAACGCTTGGTTATGGCCTAAAATCTGGCAAGGCAATCGCGATAAGATAAAGAACCCCGACGTTATTAAACCAAAGTGGGTTTTGAAAATACCACATGGCACAGAGTTAACAAAGGAAGAGAAGTCGGCTGCTAATTCATACTACAAAAAGAAAGCAGCACCACCGGCAGCTCCGGGTCAATAATTAGAGCGTCATCAAACTTTAAGTTTGAAAATCAGTAAGTTTTATATATTAATGAAGCCCTTTTCATACAACGGTGAAGAGGGCTTTTTTTATTAAAAATTAAAAGAAAGGGAACGACGTTCATTGGTTGAAAAAAAAATAAAAGCTGAAGGTATCGAGATGCTCAGACTTTTAGGTTTGAACGATGCAAACCTTCAGGTAATTGAAAACAGATTCGATGCGAACATCGTTGTTCGCGGAGACAGTATAAATATAAAGGGAGATGAAGTACAAGTCGATCAAATAGAAAAAATATTTAAGGAACTCATCTATATACTAAATAAAAATGGGTCGCTTTCTACAAACGATGTTGGAACTGTAATAGATTTGGTTCTCGTTAACGGCGAAGCTGCCTTACCTAAAACAATTACGCAACAATTCTCTGAAACAGAGCTCGATTCGGCGGTTCTGTATACACGAAACGGAATAATTCGCGCACGCACTCCGGGTCAGCGTGAATACGTCCGGCAAATTAGAAAAAACGACATAGTTTTTGCAATCGGTCCTGCGGGCACGGGTAAAACTTATCTTGCTGTTGCCGCCGCTGTTGCCGCTTTGAAGAACCAAGAGATAATGAAAATAATCCTAGCACGGCCGGCGGTTGAAGCGGGTGAAAGCTTGGGATTTTTACCCGGCGATTTAAAGGAAAAAGTCGACCCTTACTTGCGACCGCTGTATGATGCACTCGACGACATGATTCCTTCCGAAAAACTAAAAAGTTACATCGAAAAAAAAGTAATTGAAGTAGTTCCTCTTGCCTATATGCGCGGAAGAACGCTGAACAATGCATTCGTAATACTCGACGAAGCTCAAAATGCAACGAGTATGCAGATGAAAATGTTTTTAACGAGGCTCGGTGGAAATTCGAAAGCGATAATAACCGGTGATATTACACAAATTGACCTTCCCGGTAAAACAATTTCGGGATTGGTTCAGATACAAGAGATACTACGGAGTGTTGACGGAGTGAAGTTCTGTTATTTCGATAGAAACGATGTTGTGCGCCATAAGTTGGTGAAGGATATTATTGATGCATACGATAAGTACCACACGAACGGGAGGAATGGGACTGAGAATAAACCGGAAGACAGAAGTAAATAAAATTATTCGTAGAAGCCGACCCGCCTGCCCAATTAACGGGCGAGCTACGGGCAGGTCACCAGATTAGCTTTCAGAGTACTTCTGCATAAAATGCACCAACGGAATTCCGAGGTCTTTCTTTGCCATAACTTTATAAAGCATCAAAATTCTTGCTTTGATTCGACAATTGATAAGAAGTTTTTTAGCTTTCATGTGTACAATTTTATGATAATTAGCTTAAGGTGAGAAAATGTTAACAGCATACATTCAGGCAGCGATGAAGCGGGCGCATTACGAAATCCTTGATGATAATGAAGGATATTACGGAGAAATTCCCGGGTTTCAAGGCGTATGGGCAAATGCAGCAACCCTCGAAGAATGCAGACAGGAACTTCAAGAGACGCTCGAAGATTGGATTCTTTTTGGTGTACGTTTAGGACACACTCTTCCAGTGGTTGAAGGTATAAAATTAGAAATAGTTAAAGAGGCAATATAGTGCCGGTGTTTGGACCTATATCGAGAAAAAATCTTATTCGATTTTTACAGCATCTGGGTTTTCAAGGTCCTTTTTCCGGCGGCAAACATGAATTTATGTTGAAAGGATATAGGTAAAAATCTCTTGTTGAAGATTCTTTGACAAGCAAATATAGATAAAAGTGAATGGGAAAAATTATGAGAAGGAGGATGTTATGGTTATAGAGGCTTTATGGTCGAAAATGAAAAGGGCTGACCAGGAGACTGTAAAATAATTTGTATTAGCTAACTTTTGGTTTTTGCTTCCTCCCACAACTTATCCATTTCTTCTAAGGAAGAAGAATGAATGTCCTTTCCCATATCACTCAATTTTCGTTCGATGTACTGGAATCGCGTGATAAATTTTTCTACAGTATGTCGTAAGGCAATTTCGGGATTTACATTTATGAAGCGCGAGTAATTGACCATTGCAAATAATAAGTCCCCAAATTCAGATTCAACTTCGGCTTGTTTACCTGATTCAATTGCTCTATGCAACTCGTGCATTTCCTCATCGACTTTTTTCCATGCCTGTTCTTTTTTCTCCCAATCAAATCCAACTTTCGATGCTTTATCTTGAAGGCGGTGTGCGCGAAGTAATGCAGGTAATTCTTTTGGAACTCCCTCCATCAGCGAATTTCTTCCTTCCGTAAGTTTAATTTTCTCCCAATTAGAGATCACTTGTTTAGACCCGCTTACTTCTACCTCACCGAAAACGTGTGGATGCCTCCTAATTAACTTTTCGGTAATTCCGTCGATTACGTCGTTCAAGGTAAATTCATTCGACTGTTCGGCTATGGAAGCATGAAAAACTACGTGTAAAAGTATATCGCCTAACTCCTTTTTTAATTCGTCGTTATCGTTATCGTCGATGGCTTCTACAACCTCATATGTTTCTTCGATCAAACTATGGCGAATTGATTTATGAGTTTGTTCTCTATCCCACGGGCATTCACGTCTTAATCTATTAACTATATTGACGAATTTTTCAAAATTCGATGCGTATTCTTGGGTCATAATTTTTTTATAAACATAGTAAAAGGACATTAGAAAATCAATTACTTGATTTTCTAAAGGGGTTTCTCTATATTTTCATAGAAACGTATTTAGAGAATAATAAATGAACGCAAATAAGCTTCGAAAAATACTACTCGTAGATGACGAAGTCGGGTTTGCGGAAATATTACGCGAACTGCTCGTGATGGACGGTTATGAGGTTGTTCTAGTTTATGACGGTCAGGAAGCTATAGAACAACTAAATGTTTTTGTACCGGATTTAATTATAGCCGACGTAATGATGCCGCAGATTGGGGGGCTTGAACTCTATCACAGGATACGACAAAACCCCACTTTCTCAAAAGTTCCTTTCCTTTTTATCAGCGGTTTTGAAGATAGTCGGATTCTTAAAGATATCCACGACGATGAACTTTTCGGAATTCTCAGTAAACCGATAGGTATAGAACAAATTCAAAAATCGCTGGCAAAAATTTTCCGCGATTAATTATTAAACGATGGAAATACCATTCTACAATAGTCTCCGCTTCAAACTCTCGGCCGGTTACTTCATTTTAGTCGGGATCAGTATTTTTATTACAATTTGGGCTATAATTAATTTTAACAGACTCGGCAGCTCGGTTGACAGGATAATACGAGAAAATTATTTAAGTGTCGTTGCTGCTGAAAATATGGCTCGTTCACTTGAAGTAGAAGATAATGCGCTAACTGCACTAATTACTTACCAGACTAAAAAAGACTTGGACATCTATAATCAAACTAAATTAGAATTTTTCCAGTGGCACCAAAAGGCACTCGATCGCGTTGTAAAAGAACAGCAGCGAACTTTGTTGGATACGATCCGGCTTCAACACAGAATATACTCAGAGTTAGGCGACACGCTGCTGATGTTTATATTCGATCCGCAACTTAATCAAATTGCTAGGACGTATCACTTTAACGAAATTCGTCCCGTTAACCAAAATCTAAAACAATATTGTTTTCGATTGATAGATTTTAACCAGCAAGAGATGTTTGAATTAGACAAACGTGCAAGGCAAATATCGAGCGAGGCAAGCTACGCGGTTTTGATAGCGTCACTTATCGCTGTGGCGCTGAGCATTATCGCCAGTGTCCAATTTACACGCTCGTTTGTAGAGCCTGCCGAACGTCTCACGGAAACTGTGCGAAAAATTGGGTTAGGACGGCTCGACCTTAAAACCGATATTATTTCGAACGATGAATTCGGCGAGTTAAGTCGTGAATTCAACAAGATGACTGAAAGGTTGAGAAAATTCGAAGCATTGAACGTAGAGAAATTGTTAGAAGAAAAACAAAAGTCAGAAACGATAGTTCATAATATTTCCGATGCAATCGTGGTTTCCGACAAGAACAACAAAGTTATTTTAATAAACGATGCCGCCCGCCGACTCTTTAAAATCAAAACTCCGAATGTTGAAGGATTCGACATCCGCTCGATAATAAAGGACGAACGTGTTATAGATATACTTTTAAATCCGCGGACCGAAAAATATTTGCAACAGCCGTTCTTGCTCTTCCAAGCGGATAATCAACCCGTGTATATACGACCTCGAATATCCGAAATACCGCTCACTGGGAACGAGACTTTAGGAACTGTTTTAATTCTGCAAGATGTTACGCAATTTAAACAATTGGATAGAATGAAATCGGAATTCATGGCAACAGTCTCTCACGAATTCAGAACGCCTTTAACTTCAATCAACATGAGTATTGATTTATTGAATCAAGGTATACTTGGCAGTATGAATAAAGATCAGCAGGACTTGCTGCAATCAGCGAAGCAAGATGCGGATAGATTAACAAAATTGGTTCGCGAATTATTGGAATTATCAAAACTCGAATCAGGAAAATTACAATTACGAAACGAACCCGTATCTCTCAATCAAGTCATAACAGATACTGTAAAACATATCCAATTACCGTTTAAAGAAAAATCTGTCGAGTTAAAGTTGAAACTTGCCGGAGACCTTCCCAACGTCAACGCCGACTCTCAACAATTAGGTTGGGTAGTTAGTAATTTGGTTACGAATGCTCTTCGTTACACTCCCAAAGGTGGGACGGTTGAAGTAATCACTTCAAAAGAAGACAGCTACATAATTGTTAAAGTGAAAGATAGCGGGAGGGGAATTCCATGTGAGTTTTTAAATCAGATTTTCGATAAATTTACTCAAGTAAAACAAGTCTCGGAAAGTACACCAGGCAGCGTAGGATTGGGACTTGCGATTGCAAAAGAAGTCGTAGAGATGTACGGCGGAAGAATTTGGGCTGAAAGCGAAATAGACGAGGGAAGCACATTTATATTTACAATTCCTATAGAAACCAAAATATAAAAATACAATGACACCACGTGGAACGATACTCGTAGTTGACGACGAACCTAATATTCTTAAAACAGTAAAAATTTACCTCGAATCGGTAGGTTTCGAAGTAACATCATTTTTAAATCCTGTTGATGCGAGCGTGTGTTTAAATGAGAAAGATTTCGATATCGCTTTCTTCGATTTGAAGATGACGCCGATAGACGGAATGCAACTCTTAAAAGAGTGCAAGCAGAAATCACCCGACACGACAGTCGTCATCATCACCGCTCACGGCTCTATCGATAGTGCGGTAGAAGCGATTAAAGCCGGAGCGGAAGATTTTTTACAGAAACCGTTTAATATGCAAGAGTTCCAATTATTTACAGAACGCATTAATGAGCACCACCGTCTAAAGAAAGAAGTAAAGGAACTCAAACAAAAACTTGAAGAAACAAAACACGAACCCGAATTTGTTACACGAAGTCCGTCGGTTCTGAAACAACTCGATTTAGCCCGTCAGATTGCCGACTCAAATCTCAGTGTATTGATTGAAGGAGAGAGTGGAACCGGTAAAGAAATGATGGCTCAATTTATCCACAATCATAGTTCTCGAAGAAATGCGCCGTTCATAAAAGTTAGTTGTGCTGCTTTACCGGAGACCTTACTTGAGAGCGAATTATTCGGGCATATTAAGGGATCGTTCACCGGCGCCATAAAGGATCGTGAGGGGAGGTTCGAGGCGGCTGACAAGGGAACGATATTATTAGATGAGATTGGAGAACTTCCGCAAGCAGTGCAAGTAAAATTATTACGCTTTTTACAAAGCAAAGAATTCGAACGTATCGGCGAAAATGTTACTCGTAAAGTAGATGTGCGGGTGATAGCGGCGACAAACCGGAAGTTAGTTGATGCAATTAAAAACGGCGCCGTGAGAGAAGATTTATATTACCGGTTGAATGCGGTTCGAATTGAATTGCTTCCATTGCGTGAACGCCCCGAAGATGTACTCATTTTAATACAACACTTTATTAAAAAATATTCACAAAACAGAAATATTGAAACCTCTATAGAAGCACTTAAGTTGCTGACTAAATACCGCTGGCCCGGAAATGTAAGAGAAATGGAAAATGTAATTGAAAGGGGGGTGGTTTTTGCCAAAGATGGAATTATTAAAACTGAATATTTACCTGAAGAGATTCAAAAAGTGATTGAAAATAAATATGGTATTCTTTCTTTAGAAGAGATGGAAATTCGACATATAAAACGCGTGCTCGGCGTAGCTGCCGACCTCGATGAAGCAGCTCTTCTATTAAACATCGACCCTGCAACACTCTGGAGGAAGAGAAAGAAATACAACCTTTAGAGTATTGCATTTTGCAATTTGCTATAATTTCTTATTTTTCAATATATTATGAAAGTTTTCTGAATATTATGCAAAATTATCTTGCATTATACAATTTTTGATTCTGGATAGGTTCCTTAAATTAATCAAAAACATCATGTATTGTTAATTTTTATTTCGTATTTGCTGGCACTCGGTTTGCAGTATATGGATATAGATAAATAATTATTATATAATGAAAACACGAACAATAAATGACGGTGCAGTAGGAATAATCGAGGTTAAATCTTCGTTAATAAATGAAGAGGAGATTGCCTTGTTAAAGGATGCAGTTTCGGATTTTATTGAACAGGGTATCAAAAGAGTCATAATCGATTTGAGTAAAGTCAATTTAATAAACAGTATCGGAATTGGTGCTTTAATATCCGCTTATACAAATTTTTCTCGGAACGGAGGAGAAATTTTATTAAGTGGTGTGAATAAATCGATAAAAAATATATTTATAATAACTAAATTAAGTACAGTTTTTGAAATCTACGATAAAACTGAAGAAGCAATAAACAAATTTCAATTAACTAAAATCAATAAAATAATCAATTAATATTTTAAGGAGTAAAAAATGAAACAATCAATGTTTTCAATAGTCGTATTCGTATTAGCCGCAGTAATATCGGTATCGATATGGTGGTTTATTCTTGGAGATCCAGCCAACTTCAAAGACGGTGAAGGTAGACACCAGCCGACAACTCTGCTTGGAACTGTCTTCGTCGGTGGCTTTTTCGTTCCAGTATTAATAATGCTTTCAATTCTTGCAGTTACATTCACTTTTGAGAGAATGTTCTCGTTAGGAAAAGCCAAAGGCAAAGGTTCGATGGCTACATTTGTTCGTCAGATTCAACGCGATCTACAGACAGGAAATATCGATTCCGCAATGGCAGCTTGTGATAAGCAGCGTGGTTCACTAGCTAATATAGTAAAAACCGGTTTGGAGAGATATAAAGTAATTTCTAAAGAAGAAAAAGGCTGGGAAGCTGAAAAAGAAATGGCTGAAGTTCAACGCTCAATCGAAGAAGCCACCTCGCTTGAGATGCCCGTTTTGGAAAGAAACCTTATTGCCTTATCGACGATTGCATCGACAGCCACGATGGTCGGCTTACTCGGTACAACCGTAGGTATGATTCGCGCTTTCCGCGCATTAGCTCAAGCCGGTGCACCCGATGCCATTCAATTATCTATTGGTATATCGGAAGCTCTCATTAATACAGCCGGCGGATTATTTGCAGCCATCGCAGGTATCGTTGCCTATAATTTCTTTGTTAATAAAGTTGATGCTTTCACTTATATGATTGATGAAGCAGGATATAATATGATTCAGACCTTAATGTCCAAATCTAAATAATAGGAGTAATTAATTATGCCTAAAATTAAGAAAGGACGTGTAAGTATCCGGATTGATATGACCCCGTTTGTGGATATCGGTTTTCTGCTGCTTACATTTTTTATGTTGACAACTCAATTTAAACCACCTGAAGAGGTGGTGATTGAACTTCCGTTCTCTCATTCGCAATACAAACTACCTGAATCCGATGTAATGATGATAACGATTACCAAAGACGATAGAATATTTCTTGGCTTGGATGCTCAAGGTGCCCGATCGCGTGTTTTAGGAGAAGTCGTCAAAAGGAATTGGGATTATTATTCACCCGATGTCAGGAAACAATACGGCTCGCCGGAAGCATTAGCAAAATTAGCTCTAAGTGTGGAAGTTAATGTTAAAGATTTGCCGGATCTTTTGATTAAAGCCCGTATAACGAACCCGAAGTTGAGAACGGTTGTTAAAGGAGATAAAGACGCTAATTATGGTATAACAGAAGACGTAATGAACATATTGCAAAAAACCCAGATTACGCGTTTCAATTTAATAACTAATTTAGAACATAATTAAGGAGTAAATCTATGGGTGCTGTTGACTCTGCTGCCCCACGAGGGCACGAGAAAAAGAAAGGTAAGAAACGTAAACCACGTCGTATTGGAATCAGAATAGATATGACTCCGTTTGTGGATATCACATTTTTGTTGTTGACCTTCTTTATGTTAACAACCACAATGGTACAACCACAGACGATGGAAATAAATTTGCCTCCATCTGCTGATGTAAAAGTCGAAGTAGCAGAAAGTAATTTAATGACACTTAGGATTAAAGAAGATGCTTCAATTTTCTGGAATATGGGTATTGAAAGCCCAAAGCGTGTAGAATTTGATAATTTGAAAGCACTACTCAGGGAAAGACATGAACAAAACCCTAAGCTTACAGTGTTATTAAAGATAGACAGAGGCGGAAAATACCACATGATGGTAGATATTATTGATGAATTTAATGTTGCGGGTATATCACGATTTAGTATTGCTCCTATGTTAGAGCTCGATCTAAAAGTACTCGCAAAAGTATCTTCATAGGAAAGGAGTGATTTATAATGGATAAAACAGCAACTTTAAAGTTGCATTATGGAATGCAGGAATTGCGAGCCCTTAGCGCAAGATACTCTGGCTTTGCTTTAACACTGGCTGTTCTCATTCATCTTAGTGTAATAGGTGGATATTATTTGGCTGAATATCTTGCACAGGAAGATGAACCGGTTTATACAATGCGGATCATGAAATATACAGAATTAGGACCACCTCCTTCAATTATGCATACTGAATCTGCACCTCAGCTTGCTATTATGTCGTCAACGGCTAAACCGACTATCGGTGTACCGGTTCCCGTTCCGGATGCTGAGGTAAGCCCGGAACATACCTTTGCAACTCAGCAGGAAATGAGCCAGCAAATGAACCCGGTCTCTTTAGAAGGTTTCGGTGGTGATGGCGGGGTCAAAATCGAGCAAGACATCAGAATCGAAGACGACGGTCCACCGCCGGATTTTGTTCCTGTCGAAAAACAACCTGTAGTTGTAAAGGAAGTAAAACCTGTTTATCCCGACCTTGCTCAACGTGCCAATATGGAAGGAACTGTTTGGGTAAAGATTTGGGTAGATAAAGAAGGTAAACCGAGAAAAGCTGTCGTAATCAAGAGCGACGCGGAAATTTTCAACGAGGTTGCTGTTAATGCAGCGATGCAATGGGTATTTACTCCCGCAATTATGAATGATGGTCCGGTTGCAGTTTGGGTAGCGATTCCATTTAAATTCAAGTTGAAAAACTAACAGTTCGGCAATTGGAAAATAAATCTCAACAATATTTAACATGGTTTGGTTATGCTGTAGCTTCGATTGTTATTGTAGTGGGCGTGATAACAGTTGCCGGACTACTTGTGCCGGGTTATGTACCCGACAATTTTAGATATCTATTTGGTGCGGTTTTTATTTTATACGGAATTTTTCGAATCGTTACTTTATGGACGAAAAATAAACGACTGAGAGAAGATGAAGAGTAAACACTTCATATTGTTCGCTTTCGCTGTTCTTCTGTTAGGATGCGACTCGGGCGAAGAAAAAGAATCGCCTACTAAAGGACGTCTCGTTTTTTCCGTCTCCGAAACAATCGCTCCGATGGCAAAACAGATGGCAGCAAAATTTGAAAACATTTATGAAGATTCGAAAATCGACATCAATGTAGTTTCTGCTCGTGAAGCCATAGTACATCTTCTTAACGATAGCGTCGAAATAATTATTATCTCACGTTCGCTCAACGAGGAAGAACAATCGGTCGTAGATAAAGCCGGATTAAACGTGCGACAGGTTGAAATAGCAGTCGGTGGATTTATTGTTATTACGAACAAGCAAAATCCTGTAAAAGGATTACGTGTTTCTCAGTTGGATAGCATCTACGACGGTCGGATAACTCGTTGGAGCGAACTTGGCTGGAAAAATTCAACTGCATTGGTCAAGTTTTTTATACCCGACCGAAACTCGGATGTGTATGAATCAATGCAGAAAAAATTTTCACCCGATAAAGCATTACCGAAATATTTTTTCCCATTGAGTTCGTCCGATTCAGTTATACAAGCGGTCTCGATTACGAGTAATGCAATGGGTATGATTGGCTTGAATTATTACGACACTACTTATTCCGGTATTAAATTTTTAGAATTGAGCGACAGATCAGAACTCAGCGATTCACTTGGAGTGAGTGGTCTTTATTTTTCTCCGGCTCAAGCTTTCGTTTACCGCAAGCATTATCCGTTATGGACACCTGTCTATATTTACTCTAATATTAAAAGTGTTGGATTGGCGAGCGGATTTATTTCTTTTATATCAAGCGTGCAAGGTCAAAAGATAGTTTTAAATAATGGTCTCGTTCCGGCAACTATGCCAGTTCGAATTATTCAGTTAAATCGAGGAGAATAAAAGTGAAAAATGTATTTAAATCAGTAATCGCTTTGGTCATAATATTTTTGATTGCGTTTAATCTCAATGTTTATGCTCAAGATCCGTTAGAAATCGGCAAGGAAGAATTGAAGAATGGCAATTATTCAAAAGCATTATCTGCTTTTAAGGATGCTCAAAAGAAGCACAAGAAAAATCCCGAGCTGTATTTCTTGATGGGTACGACATATGTGAAAATGGATTCGTTGGATGCCGCTTTGATTCCTTTCACTCAAGCCAGAGAGCTTGACGAAAAAAATCCTCTAATCTATATTAATATAGGTGATATCTATTTTAAGCAAAGCATTACTCTTGCAGCTATCGAGCAATACAAGAAAGCAATCGACTTAAATACAGGGATAACCGAAGCCCATGTAAAATTAGCGCAAGCTTATAAACAGATGCGTAAATGGAACGAAGCTGCAACTTCATACATTACTGCTATACAATTGGATTCTACGAACGCCGACCTATACGACGAGTTAGGAAGTATTTATTTCCTTGCTAAACAATACGGAAATGCAGCGTGGATGTACAAAAAACTTTCAGAACTGCGTCCGACCTCGATTGACGCAAAAGTATTTTACCTGAAGTCGTTATATGAAATCAAAGATTATGAAAATACTGTCAAAACAGCCGAAAGTTTATTAGCTCTGGATTCTACGAAATTAGAAGCTTATCGTATAATTGCAGCAGCTTATGTCGAACGCAAGGATCATAAAAAAGCCGAAGTCGCCATATTAAAATTGAAGGAAAAAACTGAACTTACCGCTGAAGATTACTTGAATTTAGGGAAAGCCCAAAACGGACAAGACAAACAAGACTTGGCTATTCAATCTTTAGAAACTGCTCTAAAACTTGATTCGACTTTAGTCGATGCTTTTACCGACCTCGGTTCTTTATATATGCGTCAGAGACGTTACGAAGAGTCAGCGGCAATGTATGAGAAAAAAATAGCTGCCGATACAATCTCGATTAGTGCATATCTCAACGCTTCGGCATCCTACGTTCAGCTTAAAAACTATGAGCGCAGCAGACAGTTACTGAAACGTGCGATTGAGTTAATGCCTAATTATATCGGCTCGAGATTGCGATTAGCTCAAACTTATGCCTTAATGGATTCTATAGATGCCGCCAAACAAGAATATGATGAAGTGCTAGCTCTGATCGGTGACCAAAACGGTAAATACAAAAGTGAGCTTAGCGAAGCATACAACATGATTGCCTCGTTCTACTTCCAAAAAAATAAATATGCGTCTTCGGCAGATTGGGCTCGTAAAGCAATTAGCTCTGGAGCAGACGGCAGTCAGATACGAGTGCTGCTGGGGCAATCTTTAATTCTCGGTAGAGGAGACGACTTGGATGAGAACAGAAAAAAAATGGAAGAAGCTGTAAAACATTTTCGCAAAGCAATTGAACTTGACCCGAAGAGTGTTCAAGGACATCTCTGGCTCGCTCAAGGATTAATCTTCCTGCGTATCGAGGGGGAGGACGAGTTAAATAAAAAGCTAACAGCAGAAGCACGCCAAGAGTACAAAAAAGTACTACAACTCGACCCGAATAACGTCGATGCTAAAAAAGGTTTAGAACGGATCGGAGATAAATAAAAGAAAATAATCTTAATGTGAAGTTGGTTTTGTTTTTTTTGAATATCGAATATCGAATGCTGAATATTAAATGACGAAGTAGTTTATAATACTTCGACATTCTGCGGTTCGGTGTTCACCCCGATAAAATCGGGGTTCAACATTCATTATTCAAAACTACCGCCATTAGCGGTGGTATTTCACAATAAGCTGGCGTAGCTCAGAGGTAGAGCAGCTGATTCGTAATCAGCAGGTCGTCGGTTCAAATCCGACCGCCAGCTCAAAGAGTAAATAGCAATTCATCGGGATAATCAGTCCCGACTTTGTCGGGATCGGTTCAAGTCCGGTCTGCAGCTCAAAAAAATGTCGGGATAAACCATAGGTCGTCGGTTCAATCCCGACCACCAGCTCAACTAGTGCAGTCTACGACTGCCGTAGGCAGTTTGCAATTTTAACGGATTCTTAATATATTAAGCGCAAGAAAATTTGAATAATTAGGAGATTTTATGAAAGACGGTATCCATCCCGCATACAAAAAGTCGGTTGTTACTTGCGTTTGCGGCAATACATTCGAAACTCGTTCTACAACCGGTAATATAAAAGTAGAAATTTGCTCAGTCTGCCACCCCTTCTTTACGGGTAAGCAAAAGCTGCTGGATTCGGCGGGTAGAGTTGAAAGGTTCAATAGAAAGTATAAATTGACCACACCGGAAGCTACAACAGAAACAACAGCATAACGGAAATTGGTTCAATTCAAGATTTACACGGAATGTACGAAACTGCATTCCGTTTTTTTTTAAATATTCGAGGAAATTAAAATGAAAGTTTATGTCTTTGAAGATACCAAATATGAAAAATTTTTACCGCTTGTTTATTTCCGGCCCGTGTTTGATTTAAAGTGCGGCGCACTCTCTTTAAAAGAAAAAATCGAAAAATACACAGGTTCTAAAATATCCCATTTGTTGTGCCGTAAAGAGTTATCCTCCCTTCTAAAAGAAATTTACCCCAAGAAAAAAACGAACGGGCTGTCGTCCGATTTCTCTCTATTTATAAACGGTAGAGTAATCGCAGATTCAAGTTTTATTAAGCAGCTTCGTTTTGACAAGAAAAAAGATAAACTTTTTATCAAAGACGATTCAATCGTTGCGGCTTACTTGAAGCCCGTAACAATAGAAAAGTTGCGCGAGCGTTGGGACAACAATTCGATTAACATTTCCGACATATTGAAATCCGTTGCATCGGAAGAAGATATCCAGATGCAAGATACCGATGTAAGAATAGCCGACTACGCTTGGGATTTGATTAAATTCAACGGTGAGGAGATAAGAAATGATTTTCTTTTAATCTCAAAAGAGATGAAGGGTAAAAAGTTATTAGGAAGTATCCACAGCAGCGCTCATCTCCTGAACAAAAAAGATATAATAATTGACAGGGAATCAGAAATCGGTCCCGGAGTTGTTCTCGACGCGACACACGGGCAAATAATTATCGGGATGAACGTGAATGTAATGGCGCATGCAGTAATTATCGGACCGACTTTCATCGGAGATAATACAATCGTTAGGGTTGGCGCAAAAATTTATTCTAATACATCAATCGGAGAAGTTTGTAAAGTGGGAGGTGAGGTGGATTCCTCTATTATTCATTCATACTCCAACAAACAGCACGACGGATATTTAGGCCACGCTTATTTAGGCAGTTGGGTTAATATCGGCGCCGATACGAACAACAGCGATTTGAAAAATAATTATTCGAATGTTAAAGTTTATTTAAATGGAAAACTTACCGATACGGGAATGCAACATTTCGGTATGCTGATGGGTGACCACTCGAAAACTGGCATTAACATGATGTTCGATACGGGAACCATTATCGGCGTAGCTTGTAATCTGTATGGGAGTGGTTTGCCTCCTCGATTCGTTCCGTCGTTTGTGAGAGGAAGTGTAACTGCCCCTCTTAAAACTCATTCTATCGAAATGGCTTTAGAAACAGCAAAAATAGTTATGAGCAGGCGTAACGTTCAATTCCTCAAATCTTATGAGGAATTATTCAGGAAAACTTTCGAGCTTACCGTTTCCGAACGCAAAAGAGAAAAAAACATCTAAAGATGGAAATCGACGATAAAATAAATATCTATCAAGGTCCCCGAGGGACTGCCATAAGAATATTGAACAGGGTCGAGCGGACAGACGCATATCTCGATAAACTACTCGATATCGAATTGAACAGGAAAGAAATTTCGGATTTGGACAAAGGTTTACTCAACGAGATTGTGCACGGTGTGATCCGGTGGAAGAATCGCCTCGATTGGGTAATCAACGGTTTTTATAATGGGAACTATCATAAAACAGAGATAAATTTAAAGAATGCACTTCGAGTTGCGGCTTATCAAATCCTTTTTCTCCAACGGATACCCAATCATGCCGCTGTAAACGAATCTGTCGAATTCATTAAGCGGTTAAACGGTGAGAAGGCGGCAAATCTGGTAAATGCAGTCCTGCGAAATATTATAAGAAATCTGGCTTCGATTAGGTATCCCGAACCCGAAGTGGATGCAGTCCATTATCTTTCGGTTTATTATTCTTATCCGAATTGGATGGTTAAAAGATGGCTGCCGAGGTTCGGTTATGAGGAGACCGAAAAGCTTCTTATCGCTTATAATCAAATCCCGGGAATCACAATCAGAATAAACAAGATGCGATGTGAACCCGCAAAATTTTTATCTATTCTTGATGCGGCGGCAATTCAATACCACGGTTCAGAATATATTGATTATTATTTGAAAGTAACCAATCTATCTGCGTTGAGTGATCTAAATTTATTTCAGGATGGTTGTTTTTCAATTCAAGATGAAAGCGCTGCTTTACCTACCATGCTGCTGAATCTACAGCCGGGTGAAAGAGTAATAGATTTATGCGCTGCGCCGGGAGGTAAAACAACACACATCGCAGAGCTTATGAGAAACCAAGGCAGTATAATCGCAGTCGATAAGTATGATTACAAGTTGGGTTTGATTAAAACAAGTTGTGAAAGGTTAGGAATCACTATCGTTGATTATAAAGTTTCCGATGCGGGGGAATTAGACGACCTTCCTGCCGATAAAGTATTGGCTGATGTTCCTTGTTCGGGATTAGGAGTGCTGCGTAAAAAACCTGACATTAAATGGAAAAGAGATATCTCGGATATTAACAAACTCATCGGTTATCAGAAATCGATTTTAGAGAATGCAGCGAAACTAACAAAACCCGGAGGTGTGATAGTGTATAGTACTTGTACGACGGAACCGGAAGAGAATATGTTATTAATTCAAGAATTTCTAAAATCGCATCCCGAGTTTTCTATCGATGACGCCTCGAAATACGTAAATCATGAGCTTGTAAACAATTCCGGTTGTGTCGAAACCTTTCCGCACAAACATCACATGGATGGTTCGTTTGCGGTCCGACTCGTAAAATCTTCATAACTTTCAAATAACGAATGACAAATAACAAATGACAAAGAACAAAGTACAAAGTACAAATGCTCAAGGATAAACCATGCAACTAATGAAAGCAGTCGTTAAAGATAAGCCGTATCCCGGCAAGGAATGGCACAAAGGCTTTAAGATTATCGAAAAAGAAGTTCCGGAAATTAAAAACCCGGATGAGGTAAAAATCAAAGTAATCGTAACTGCGATTTGCGGGACGGATGTTGGTATCTACAATGCGAAGGATTCACTCAAGGATTCGATGATGATTTTAGAAACGGAGAATGTAACAGTCGGGCACGAGTTCAGTGGTAAGATTGTAGATGCAGGAGCGAAAGCAAAAATTCAAATTGCAAGGTTGTTGATTGAACAAGTAAAAAGCACACCCGTTGTTAAAAAATTTGTGGACAGGCGCAGTCCGGTTCAGCTTGCACGCGATGCTCACTTAATCAAATTCTTAGATAAATATTTTTACTGCTCTGCTGAAATGCACGTTACTTGCGGTACGTGTGTTCAGTGCAAAGCTGGAGAACAGCATGTCTGTCGAAATACAATCATCAGAGGTTTGCATGGCGATGGTTCGTATGCAGAGTACGTTACTTTACCCGCTGAGAACATTCGTCTCTTTTACAAAAACGAAATTCCCCCCGAAGTAATCGCTTTTATGGACGCAATCGGGAACGCGACTCACACAGTTCAGTCTGTAGATGTAAAAGGAAAGTCGGTGGCAATCTTGGGATGTGGAGTTCAAGGACTGATGGCAACTGCTGTGGCGAAATATTTGGGAGCAAAAAATATATTCGTTACCGATGCTTCGCACGGCGAGTTCACGCACGATAAGTTAGAAAATTCTCGCTTCCGTCTCGCTCGGTTATATGGAGCCAAGCATTGCTTCGATGTTTCGATTGACCGTGAGAAAGAAAAATTTTACAAAACAGTTTTAGAAGAGACTAATAACGCCGGCGTTGATGCTGTAATTGAAATGTCCGGCAACTACAAAGCGTACGAGGATGCTTTTAAGGTTGTTAGGATGGGCGGAACGATTTCATTGTTAGGTTTACCCGGTGGACAAATGGTTACAGATTTTGCCAAACATATAATTTTCCCCGGCATAACAATCAAAGGCATTATCGGTCGGAGAGTGTGGGAAACTTGGGATGTTATGACTGAAATCCTGAAAAAAGGTCTTGCCAAAAAATTTGTAAAGACGGGATTCATCACGCATGATTTGCCGCTTGAAAAAGTGGATGAGGGAATTGAGGCGATAATGAAAGGCGAGGCGCTGAAGGTGATACTAAGACCGTGAATTGCGAAACGGTGAAAGGGAGAAATGGAGAATCGGTGAGTTTGTAAGTTTATGAGGTTTTGAAGATGAATTACTCAATATTCTCCAGTTCCCGCACACTGCTCTCAGCTTACTGTTCATTGTTTATTGTTTACTGCTCATTGTTCATCGCTCATCGCTCATTGCTAACTGCTTTCTTGCGCTTGTGATTTTACTTAAAATTTTTTTATATTTCACTCACCAATCAAGTTTTACCCTCGTTCTTCAATCTTAATCATAATTCAAATCGAATAAAATGATCAAAGGTATTGGAGTTGATATTGTCAACCTCGATAGGTTTGAGAATATCGATAACGATCAGGATTTCGTAAATCAGATTTTGAGTGATTACGAAATATCTGTCGTCCTGACTCGTAATCCCAAATATGTTCAAGTTGCAAAAGCTTTTGCTCTTAAAGAAGCAACGATGAAAGCTTTAGGAACAGGTTTGTATTACGGATCTTATTGGCATGATATAGAAGTGTCGGAATTTTGGGAAATTAAACTTTCCGGCTTTCTGAAGGAAATTTCAGATAAGATGAAAATAAATAAAATTAATAACTCATTTGCACAAACTAAAAATTTTGTAGTAGCTGTAGTCATATTAGAATGATTTATATAAGGAGATTTCATGAGTAATATCGGTTCATACGAAGAGAAATACAAAACTTTTAAATGGGAACAAGCTGAAGAGGAATTGGAGTACGGTAAAAATGGAATATACAATATCGGTTATTATTGTAGCGACAGAATCTGCGAAAAAGGCAGTGCCAATAAGTTGGCATTAATATGGGAAGGATTCACCGGCGGGGTAAAAAATTTCACCTACAACGATATACGCGTGTACAGTAATACAATTGCAAAGTTTTTGCAGGATAACGGAGTAAACATGGGCGACCGTGTTTGTCTTTTCATGGATAAAGTTCCTGAATTGTATCTCGGATTTATTGGAATCTTAAAGATGGGTGGAATAGCTCAACCGCTCTTCTCTGCATTCGGAGAAGAAGCATTATTCACTCGCTTGGATGATGCAAAAACCAAAGCAATAATTACTCAGAAAAAACATCTCGGAAAAGTCCGTAGGATAAAAGATAAACTTCCTGAGCTTACTAAAATTATCATTGTCGATGCTGACGATACAACACCCCAAGTTAATGAAATTCATTTTTGTATGGAGAAATCAGAGAAGGTTGATAAGTTCGATATCGTAAAGGTTGGACCGGAAGTGCCTTCTGTTCTTCACTATACTTCCGGTACAACAGGTAAACCAAAAGGTGCTCAGCACGTTCACTCTTCAATTATTGCTCAATACATAACGTCAAAGTGGGTTCTCGATTTGCAGCCCGATGATATTTATTGGTGTACTGCTGATCCCGGATGGGTAACCGGAACTTCATACGGCATTATCGGTCCGTGGGCAAACGGTGTTACACAAGTTGTTTTGGATGCCGGCTTTGGCACCGAAAAGTGGTATGCGTTTATTCAGAAATATAAAGTTACGATGTGGTATTCAGCACCAACTGCAATCCGTTTGCTGATGAAGGAGGGCTTGGATGTGGTAAAGAAGTTCGACCTAACATCACTCCGCCATCTTGCGAGCGTCGGTGAACCGCTGAACGCTGAAGCTGTTATCTGGTCTGAGAAAGCATTCGGTAAACCATTTTATGATACATATTGGCAAACTGAAACCGGTGCGATAGTGATAACGAATTTTCCGGGAATGAAAATCAAACCCGGCTCTATGGGGAAACCGTTCCCTGGTATCGCCGCAACTGTAGTTAATCCAAAGACTTATGAGCCGATTGAAACTCCGGGTACAGTCGGTTTAATTGCTCTCAAACCCGGTTGGCCCTCTATGATGCGCACCTATTGGAATAATAAAGAAACTTATAATGGAAAGTTTAAAAATGGCTGGTATATTTGCGGCGACCGTTCAAGCATCGATAACGAGGGCTATTTCTGGTTTGTAGGGCGTGATGATGATGTTATTAACACCGCTGGACACCTTGTCGGTCCATTCGAGATTGAATCCGCCCTGCTTGAGCACAAAGCAGTCGCAGAATCGGCTGCGATTGGAAAACCCGACCCTGTAAATATGGAAGTAGTGAAAGCTTTTATTGCACTTAAACCAGGTTTTGAACCAAGCGGCGATTTAGAATTAGACATTATGAATTTTATCCGGAAGAAACTTTCTCCTCTGGCAATGCCTCAAGAGATTGAGTTCGTCCCATCGCTTCCAAAAACTCGCAGCGGTAAAATAATGCGGCGTCTCCTCCGTGCGAAAGAATGGGGCGAAGAAATAGGAGATATTTCGACTTTAGAAAATGATTAAAATTAAAATTCGAATTACTAAATCCTAAATTCTAAATAATATCTAAATTCGAATTTCAAAACGTTGATTGTTCTAATGTTTGAAATTTAGATTTTCGTGCTTGTTTAGGATTTTAATATTCGGATTTCGGATTTTTTTATAAGATTACAAAAATATATAAATTAAAATATGGAGCAGTTATGTCAGAAGAAATTAAAAAATTAATTATCGATTACGTCAAAAAAGAATATCTCGAAGAAGATTCAACTATGGAAGTGAACGAAAACACAAAGCTCATCTCGAGCGGGATAGTTGATTCGTTTTCTATGGTATCACTTAAAATGTTCATTGAAAATAAATTCGCAATAAAAATTCCCGATGATAAGGCAACACCCGAGGCGTTCGATTCCGTGAATAATATCATCAATGTTATAAAAGAATTTGTGAAAATATAAGGAGGATATATGGCATACAGCGAGAAGGCGAAATCATTCTACGAGAATGAACTAAAAGGCATCCGTCAGGGTGGACTTTTTAAAGAAGAACGCTACATTAAATCGCAGCAAGCGGCAAAAATACGAGTTGAATATCCTATCGGCGCACCGATCAAAGATGTGTTGAACTTCTGTGCTAATAATTATCTCGGTCTATCAAGTCATCCCGAAGTTATAGCCGCGGCTCATAAAGGACTTGATGAGAGAGGATATGGACTGTCGTCAGTGCGGTTCATCTGCGGTACGCAGGATATCCATCGCGAGCTTGAGAATAAGCTCTCTGCATTTCTTGGGATGGAGGATACGCTGCTCTTTCCATCCTGTATGGAGGCGAACGCCGGACTATTCGACGTTATGCTCGATAAGGACGATGCGATGATAGCGGATCGGCTCGTTCACGCCTCGATCGTTGATGGAATGCGGCTTTGTAAAGCTCAGCTCTACAATTACAAGCATTCGGATATGGCACACCTCGAGGAGAAATTACAGGAAACTCAGCACTGCAGATTGCGTTTAATTATTACAGATGGAGTCTTCTCGATGGATGGCGACATCGTTAAATTAGATAAAATTTGTGAACTTGCAGAGAAGTACGATGCGATGGTTATGGTGGACGATTCGCATGCGACAGGTTTTATAGGAAAACACGGCAGAGGAACGCACGAGCATTGTGGAGTTATGGATAAAGTGGATGTGATTACAACGACTCTCGGTAAAGCTCTTGGTGGTGCAGCAGGCGGATGTGTCAGCGGTAAGAAAGAGATCGTGGAGATGTGCCGTCAGCGCGCCCGTCCTTACCTGTTTTCGAACACGGTACCGCCTGTCGTGGTTGCTGCTGCAATCAAGGTTGTCGATTTGATTTCGGAATCAACAGATCGTCGGGATAAACTCGAAGAAAACACAAAGTACTTCCGCGAGAAAATGATTAATGCAGGTCTTGATATCAAAAAAGGTGAAAGCCCGATTGTCCCAGTAATGCTATATAATGCAAAACTTGCACAGGATGTAGCACGCGATCTTTACGAGGAAGGTATTTATGTGGTTGGATTCTTCTTCCCGGTTGTCCCGCAAGGTCAGGCACGCATCAGAACACAAATTTCTGCAGACCACGAGAAAGAACATCTCGATAACGCAATCACCGCTTTTACAAAAATAGGGGAGAAGTATAAAATTCTCAGCAAGAAGAAAGATGAAATAATCGCGATGTACGGTATGTAAGTGTTATAAGTAATTAGTCTCGAGTAATTTGCAAAATGTGGCTAAAGCCAGTTAAATTTTAAAATATATTTTTTCCAGTCTGATGAAGCAGACTGCAATAGAAATAATTGCATATATATCAGTTTACTTCTCCCAATGGGATGGCTTCGCCAAGTGAACTGGCTGAAGAAAGAAAATCTGATCTGGTTTTAGCCACATAAAGTTTTTCTCTGTTATATCTTTTTACGCTCTGCAACTATGTCTCAGTTTTTCCCAAATGGGAGGGAGTTGAGATTTAGATTTCTAAGATTTTGTTGAGAAGCGCGAGAAGTATTTATCAATCTCTGGACGTAATTCTATCCCTACTCGTTCAAAAATGTCAAGTAAATTATTGTAAGTGCCTTTACCTCCTAAGAAATCCCAGAACTCATCAGCTACTTTTAGCTCATTTTCTAAATCCAACATTCCTCTCATTGTCCAGCGATTATAAGGTTGTGGTTCGTATGGATTATAGGGGATAGCAATAATTGTGTTTACTTTTGCTTTAGGACCCTCCGCCAAAACGGCAGCTACCCATTCTAAAAGTGTCCGCTTAAATTCTTTGAAACCACCCGCGTTCGGTTTGGCTGTTTTTATATCAAAGAGAAATATTTCACCAGTATTACTTTCTACCCAAACATCAACTCTGGTTGGTTTCACTTGTTTCATTTTTCCCTTACGACATACTTTACGAATAGCTTCAATCTCTTTTGATTTGTTTGGAGTACTCTCTGCGGTAGCTAAACTATCCATTATCTCTTGGATAACCTGATGTGCTCCTTCGCTTATTTGTGTACCTGCCTTCATTTGTGATTGGGCTACTTTAAAATTCTTTTGAGCCAACGATAACGCAACAGGTTCAAAAATAGCCGTACCAAAATTGGTATTCAGCGAGTGAATAAAGGAATACAACGCCAGGCGGTCTTTGCCAAGTAATCGGGTGTGAAATGGCATCGAAGCTGGTTCGGGTTTGTAGTTCTGAAATTTTTTGCGAAGACAATTCTTTAGAACTTCTTCAACCGTGTGAATTTGTTGTTTTGTCATATCTTTTTCTCTTAATTTCTGAAAGAAATATTGCAGTTTCAATTGCATTGTACCATGGAACAGTATCCCCAAGTTTATTTTCCACTTTTTCAATTTCTTTTATAGTAAGCTTTCTACCAAGCAATTCATAAGAGACATTTTGGATGTCCTCTACTGTAAGCTGATAAACAGTACGCTCATCTTTCATATCAGATTTCCTTTCAAATGAAATATAATTTCCGAATATGCACCTTTATCTTTTTCAGTGCGATTTAATACAGGTCGTTTGTACTGATTTACGATCTTCATTCCAGATTGTTCGGCAATGGATGGGTACAAATTCCATTTATCGTTTGCCACTAAAAATACGTTGTAGTCTTTGGCCAAAAATTTTTTACAATTATTTAATACTTCAGCGATGCTTTTTACATAGCTTTCTTTTGCTTCTCTTCCCTGTCCTTTGGATAATGGACCGATCTCAAGTTCATCTTGCCGCTTAAAGCCAAACAGATCGTAGGCGTAGGCATGTTGCTCGTGGTAATCGATCAGTCCTACATACGGCGGACTCGAAAATATTCCATTGATATTTCTTTTTTTAACAAGAGACGCTAATTCAGGACTTTTCTTTTCAAGTTGTGCAACAATATCAATGGTTTTACTATTGCCTGTTAAACAATACTGGTAAGTCTGTGTTCGTAATTTCCCAAAATCAGCTAAACGTTTTGCGGTGTCTTTGGTATAGGTTTCCCACCACTTCAAAATGGAAAAGAGTGGCTTGCATATCTTTCCATGCTTTGCACAATAATAGGTCGTAGTTATTGGCTCAAGCAATGTCGCCAAATCTGCATGAGTTGTTGAACGGCACGAACGAATGGTCCGGCTTAAAATGATGCTGACGATTTTCTTCGTTTCAATATTTTTGATCTTTTTGATCTCAGCGAACACGAATTCAATTTCGTTACGAATATGCTGGGAGTACCATTTATCCAAAAAGGTTTTTTCGCTGTCCTGCCGAAGTTTAATATTGTAATCTTTTATGAGCTTTTGGTAAATTGGTAAAAACACTCTCGCTTTCTCCGGTCCGTAAGACTCTTCGTCTACTTCATCTCTTTGAACTTTGTACTTGTATTCCGGCACAGGAAAATATTCGTTGTTAAACTTATATAATTCTTGCAATAATTTATTCTCAAACTCGACAGTGTGTGAGTTGGTGAGAAAAGCTTTCAAGGCTTGAGTAATTCTACTGATTTCTTTCTGCACATTGGCTAAATCGAATCTTGTTACTTTACAATTACTTATCAGTGCATTGAAGGCGGATACATCAATACCAACAGCGTGCATTCCCAATTCATTTGCCTGTACAAGCGTCGTTCCGCTTCCGCAAAACGGATCGAGAACAACATCGTTCTTATGAAAATATACTTCCTTCTTAAATGTATCGGTGTGGCTGTCGAGGAAGTATTCTACAAGCTGTGGAATGAATTTACCTTTGTATGGATGCAGACGATGAACATGCTTGGTGGTCTCCGCTTCCTTGAATTGATCGAATGAGAGTGCCCAATTTAAATCCTCTCCAAGCTGACCCTTCCAAGAAACTTCCCTATGACCGTTGAATGATTTGTAGTATTCAATCAATTCTTTTTTTGAAATCTGCACATTTCCATTATTCCCAATTTTACGGATACGACCGTATTGAATCAAGTAAGAAATGTTAGATTGGGTTACATTTTTACCTAAATATCCAGAAGCCCATTCAGCGGCATCTTTTATGTTGAAAAAAATATCGTTTTTATCACGACCAACCGATTCAAGCGGAGGTTTAAGTTGAGAATTTGATCTGCTAATACCGAAGGCGGGTTGCTGTTCGGCTACCCTTAATTTAGAAGGAGAAACTGTTCTTTCTTTTCTTACGGGCTTTTTCTTCTTTTGATTTATTTTTGGCATTAATATTAAGTATCTATCTATTACGAAATTTTGTTACGTGCAATCAGTTCCACTGCGGAAGTTAATTCCATATTTATTAAAACTTACAAAAAATTAAGGAGAATGACAATTGAATTCCATCATTTTCTTTTCTATATTTATAAAGGCGTGTTCACAATTTGCCGTGGAGACGCCTTTAAAGTTAATATAAACAACGGAATAAATGAGATTTAAAATGGATATAATTACTATCATAAAAAAAGAATTAAAAAGATTAGAAGAATCAAATACTTGCAAACACGAAACGCCGCTTCAAAGTCCGCAGGGAGGTGTGGTTAAAGTTAAAGGTAAAGACGTGGTTATGCTGGCATCAAATAATTATCTCGGCTTATCCGACCATCCTGCAATTAAAAAAGCAGCCATCGAGGGGATTAAAAAATACGGGTACGGTATTGCTTCAGTCAGGTTTATCTGCGGAACACAGGATATCCACTTGCAGCTTGAAAATAAAATCTCAAAGTTTGTCGGTACTGAAGACACAATTTTATTCTCGTCATGTTTTGCTGCCAACGAAGGATTCTTTGCCTCGCTGACAAATGAAAAGCTCGGTTTTGAGAATTACAAAGATGTTCTTTACAGTGATAAATTAAACCATGCCAGTATCATCGATGGACAAAGGTTGTGCAAGTCTGAAACCACCGACAAAAAAATTTACAACCACGCCGATATGACTGAACTCGAAAGATTGTTGGAGGAAGATAAGAACAAAGACTACCGGTTCAAGATGATAGTCACCGATGGTGTTTTTAGTATGGAAGGCAATTTGGCTCCACTCGATAAAATCGTTGAGTTGGGCAAGAAATATAACACGCTGGTTTTTGTGGACGATTCGCACGCAATCGGAGTTTCCGGCAAAACAGGACGCGGTACACCTGAGGCAAAAGGTGTCTTCGGTAAGATAGATGTTTTAACCGGAACACTCGGTAAAGCGATGGGCGGGGCTGCCGGCGGATACATAAGCGGTAAAAAGGAATTGATAACATATCTCCGTCAAAAATCACGTCCATATACATTCTCGAATTCTTTGCCACCCGCGATAATTTATGGCGCAATGGCTGCATTCGATTTGCTGACTAAGGATCATTCGATTGTTCAGCATTTACACGACAACACAAAATATTTTAGAAAAGAAATAAAAGCTCTCGGATTTACTATACTTGAAGGTGACCACCCAATCGTTCCGATTATGTTAGGCGAGGCATCGGTTGCACAGGATATGAGTGCTGCATTACTCAAAGCGGGAGTTTATATAAAAGGTTTGTGGTTCCCGGTAGTCCCGAAAGGCGAAGCCCGTCTGCGCACGCAAATCTCAGCCGCTTTGACGAAGAAGGATATTGACCACGCTTTGGATGCGTTTGAGAAAGTGGGAAAGAGAATGAAGGTGATATAGTAGCACGAACTTTAATTCGTTCTCAGTACGAGTTAAAGCTCGCGCTACAATGTAGCTCGAACTTTAGTTCGTTCATTGTTACGAGCTGAAGCTCGCGCTACAATGTAGCACGAACTTTAGTTCGTGTTTTTACGAGCTAAAGCTCGCGCTACGGTTCGTTTTTGGCGAGCTGAAGCTCGCGCTACAGTTCGTATTTTACGAGCTAAAGCTCGCACTACAAATCAAATTCCTTGACTTTCACACCCATTCTACTTATATTTTGCACGTAATTTTAGTATTTTTTAACATTATTTATTGATTTGGAGTTATTTTTTCCTATGCCAAGTACTTCTGATTTTAGAAACGGTTTAACTATAAAGATGGATGGCGATTTATGGACTATCGTCGAGTTTCAACACGTCAATCCCGGTAACTGGCGGGCTTTCGTCCGCGCGAAACTTAAAAATTTAAAGAGTGGTAAAGTTATCGAAACACGCTTCCGAGCAGGTGAATCAATTGAAACTGTTCGAATCGATAGGAAGCAATACCAATTCCTCTATCACGACGGTTCAGGTTACATTTGTATGGATTCAGAGACCTACGACCAGATCACCGTTGACGAAAAACACGTCGGTGATGGCGGGAAATTTTTAAAGGACAGCGAAAATATTGAAATCATTTTCAACGGCAACGAAGTCATCGGAGTTGAACTGCCGATAACTGTCGAACTAAAAATCGTGGAGACTGGTCCCGGTATCAAAGGCGATACGGCAACCGGTGGTACAAAGCCAGCAAAGGTAGAATCCGGTGCTATTGTTAATGTTCCTCTCTTTCTGAATGAAGGCGATACCATAAAAGTCGACACCCGTACCGGTCAATATTTAGAGCGCGTAAAAACTTCATAAAACTTTATTATTGGAGGGTTAATGGATCTCAATTATCTAAAAAAAATAACAAAAATTTTTACCGAAAGTGGTGTTGATGAAATTGAAATTGAGGAAGAAGGTCTAAAACTTCGCATAGCTAAAAATAAATCCAATTCTGTTGCTAATCTTCCCGTTCCACAGCAAGTAATCCAAACTATTCCTACTCCACAAGTTGAGCACAAACCTGTAGAGATAAAACAAGAAGTTAAACCTGCAGCCCCGCAAGTTATACTGCACGAGGTAAAATCGCCGATTGTCGGAACATTCTACCGAGCACCCTCACCGGACGCTGATTCTTATGTTGAGGTCGGCCAGACGATTCAAAAAGGAACAGCCCTGTGTATTATTGAAGCTATGAAATTGATGAACGAAATCGAATCGGACGTATCCGGACGGATTGTAAAGATAATTGCGGAAAACGCTCAAGCTGTCGAATATAATCAAGTTTTATTTTTAATCGAACCGACATAATGTTTAAAAAAATTTTAATTGCAAACCGCGGAGAAATAGCCCTACGGGTTATACGCGTCTGTCGAGAATTAGGAATTAAAACAGTTGCAGTTTATTCAGAAGCTGACAGGGATTCGTTACACGTTCGGTTTGCCGATGAAGCAATCTGCATAGGACCTCCATCCAGCCGAGAAAGTTACCTGAACATTCCGCGCATAATTGCAGCCGCCGAAGTTACAGCCGCCGAGGCAGTTCACCCCGGTTACGGCTTTTTAGCCGAAAATGCTAACTTTGCAGAAATTTGTACGTCGTCTGGCTTGAAGTTCATTGGACCTTCCGTCGAATCAATCAACTCGATGGGCGACAAAGCTTATGCAAAAGATACGATGAGAAGAGCCGAAGTTCCTGTAATTCCGGGAAGCGATGGAGTCGTTACTGATCTAAAACTTGCAGTCGATATAGCTTACGGCGTTGGTTTCCCCGTAATTCTCAAAGCGGTTGCAGGTGGCGGTGGAAAAGGAATGCGTATAGTTCGTGCAGCCGACGAGCTTGAGAAAAATTTTGTAATGGCAAGTAACGAAGCCGAAGCAGCTTTCGGGAATCCCGGAATATATATCGAAAAATATCTTGAAAATCCTCACCACATCGAGTTTCAGGTATTCGGAGATCAGTACGGTAATGTTATTCATTTAAACGAAAGAGATTGTTCAATTCAACGAAGGCACCAAAAATTGGTGGAAGAATCTCCGTCGCCGTTTATCAGTAGCGCTTTGCGGGAAATGATGGGCGCAGCAGCAGTAAAAGGGGCAAGAAGTGTAAACTACGAAAGTGCCGGAACTATGGAGTTTCTCGTCGATAAATACCATAATTTTTACTTTATGGAGATGAATACTCGAATCCAGGTGGAACATCCCGTAACTGAAGAAGTAACCGGTCTCGATTTGATTAAAATGCAAATTGAAGTTGCTGCCGGCAAAAAGCTGAATAAAAAGTCGCACAAACCGAGTGGACACGCCATAGAGTGTCGTATCAACGCTGAAGACCCAGCAAATAATTTCAGACCATCACCTGGTGAGATCAAAAGTTTCCACCTACCGGGTGGCTTCGGTGTTCGCGTAGATACACATTGTTATGCCGGTTACAGGGTACCCCCGAATTATGATTCGCTCATAGCAAAATTGGTAACGTTTGCACCAACCAGAGAAGAAGCTATAGATAAAATGGCAAGCGCTTTGGAGGAATTTACAGTCGAAGGAATACATACAACTATTCCGTTTCATCAAAAAGTGATGAAGAACGACCTGTACAGAGCCGGGACTTTCGATACAAGTTTTATAGAGTATTCAAACATTTTAATCTGATAAAATTCAAAGGACATTGAAATGGAATTTCCAGCAAAATTCAAGTACACAAAAGAACACGAATGGCTCTCTGTTGACGGAGAAATCGGAACGATAGGTATAACGGATTATGCACAAGGAGAGTTAGGAGATGTGGTTTTTATCGTCCTTCCAGCAATCGGACTAAAGGTAAAAAGCGGTGAGAGGTTAGGAACAATCGAAGCTGTTAAAACTGTCTCCGAGTTATATGCACCCATCTCGGGTGTCGTTACAGAAATAAATACCAATCTTGAATCGGAACCGGAGCTACTAAATAAAGAACCTTACTCCGGAGGATGGATGGTAAAGATGAAGTTTGCCGATAAATCGGAACTCGATAACTTACTCGATGCAGTAAACTATCGCAAGTTGATTGGCAAATAGTAATTATTAAATCATCTAACATCTAACATCTAACATCGAATATGCCTTACATTCCAAACACAGATGCTGACCGCGAGGAAATGCTTCGCGCGATAGGAGTTACTTCCTTCGAAGAACTCTTGAAAATGATTCCTGAAGAAATCCGGTTACGTGACGGTATTAAAATACCTTCGAGATTGTCGGAATTCGAAGTAATAAAGGAATTAAAGAATTTAGAATCAATGAACACCCCGACGAGTAAAGTTATTTCGTTTTTAGGTGGAGGTTCATACGACCATTATGTGCCTTCGGCAATCGGCGCTATCACGAGCAGGTCTGAATTTTACACCGCCTACACTCCTTATCAAGCCGAAGTGAGTCAAGGCACACTTCAAGCAATTTATGAATACCAAACGATGGTTTGCGAGTTAACTGGTATGGACATCTCCAATGCCTCGATGTACGATGGCGGCTCAGCTTTGGGTGAAGCAGCACTTTTAGCTGTAGGACACACTGGGCGGGATGAAATCATAATCGCAGGCAAAATTCATCCGCATTATATGCAGATTATCAGAACTTATTGCGAGGGGCAAGACATCATTATAAATGAGGTTTTATCCAGCAGGGGTTCAGTTTTACCGGAGAAATTAAAAACAGTAGTGACTGAAAAAACAGCAGCGGTTATTGTTCAGCAACCGAATTTTTATGGATGTTTAGAAGACGTAGATGAAATTGGCACGATTGCACACGAAGCGGGAGGTTTGTATATAGTTTCGGTCGACCCGATTTCGCTCGGGCTGTTGGCTCCACCCGGTAGCTACGGAGCTGACATTGTTGTAGGTGAAGGACAAGTTTTCGGTAATGCACAAAACTTCGGCGGTCCGTACTTAGGTATATTTGCCGCAAAGGATTTCTTACTCAGAAAAATTCCCGGACGTATCTCCGGTATCACTGTAGACGCAGACGGGCAAAGAGGGTTTGTTTTGACAGTTCAAACACGTGAGCAGCACATCAGACGCGATAAAGCCACGTCCAATATTTGTACTAACCAAGCGTTGGTGATGCTGGCAGCTACTGTTTATCTTTCTCTTTTGGGAAAAAAGGGTATTCAGGAAGTCGCTGATCAATGCCTGCAAAAAGCTCACTACTTATCCGATGCTATCACTGCAATTGCAGGTTTTCGTTTGAAATTCAACCGACCATTCTTTAAAGAATTTGTAGTCGAAACTCCGGTACCACCTTTACAAATTATCAATCAATTAACAAACAAAGGGATTTTAAGCGGAATTGACGTCAAAGAAATTGACGGCAAAGAAAACGGACTTTTGATAGCGGTGACAGAGAAGCGGACAAAATCAGAAATGGATAGATACGTGAGCGAGTTGGCAAAATTCGTTTGACAAATCTGTGTTAAAAGAATTTTTTCTTTAAAATTTCAACACACGCATTCGGGGAAGTAACCACAGTTACAAACTTAGTGCAATTTTCCAATCCTTCCCAAGTAAGCTCGTCATTCAAAGTTTTTATCACAGGAAGCCAAAAATTTCCCAAAACTATTATCGGTTTTTCAGTCATAATGCCTTTATTGATATACTCCCAAACGATTGCTAATTCTGCCAGGGTACCGGTGGCGCCTTTTAGAACAATGTAGGCATCTCCGATTTCCACTAACTTTTCCAGCCGTGACAATAATGTTTTTTCTAAAATTGTTTGGTCGATGTATCGGTTTGGGAAGCGGCTGAATATTTCTGTAATTATGCCTATTGTTCTACCGCCAGCGCTTTTTGCTCCGCGCGCTGTTGCTTCCATTATTCCCCCGTAACCGCCGTTACAAATAGTAAATCCAGCTTTGCCTAATAATTTACCAAGCTCATACGCGTTCTGATAGTCATTGCTATCTTTGGATACTCTGGAGCTTCCAAATATGGTCACGGTTTTGGTCATTTGTAATTTGTATTGCTAAATCGTAAATCCAAAATCCCCGCCCGTCCCGAATGTTCGGGACAGTCGGGGCGGGTAAAATCTAAAATCTAAAATCTAAAATTTAATATCTTTCCTAGTTCTCAAATTCCCACGTAATTCCAAATCGTAAAGAACGGTCTTGAATGGGATAGAATGTTGTAACCGCATATTGATTATTTAGTACGTTCTCGAGAATTATATGAACTACAGCACTGCCGATTTTACCGATAAGCATCGCATCGAAACTGCCGCCCGTGCCTAATTCGTAACTGATACTCGGTACTAGAAGTCCGACTTGTGGATTGAATTCAAAACCTTTTTGTTTAGATACAACTCTACCGCGTACCGCAGCTTTTAAGTCGAGGTGGTTATCAAAAAAAATATCCCGGAACAACAACTCGCCTGATGTAAAATATTTCGGATATTGATTATCGGTGTCTAAAATTTTCTGAGTTATAAAATAAGTTGTGTTCAAGCTTCCTGAAAATTTCCAAATATTCAGGGTAAGTGATGAATTGATACCTGTAAGGACAGACCGACCGGCATTCAAGAACTCCAATCCGGGGAATGGAAAGTCAACAGTTTTAGGTTTAATATAAATTGTGTTATCTATTTTTCTGCTGAAAATATTTGTTTTCAAAGTCAGCATTTTATCAAATCGAAATTCGAATCCAGATTCGAACAAATTGTGTCGCTCGGGTTTGAAATTTCCGATTTCGCCTGTTACTGTAATGTCCCGCCAGTACAATTCTTGAAAAGTCGGATAACGATACGATTTCGAATATCCAGCATTGAGCGTAAAATGATCTGTCAGCTTAAAATTAACATCGCCACCGTAACCGAGTGTGGAGTTGTTCAGATAATTATCGTAACGCGAATAAGCGCTGGTAGACATTAAATCCGATGGAATAAAATCTCCCTTACCGAAAATGCTAATCAGTTTACTCGACTTGTAGCCTGTATTGGGACTTTGTAGAATTTGCCGGGATTGTATTTCGGAACCTAAATCTAATTTGATGTAATCGCTATTATCTTCTTTTGTTAATAAATTCAGTCGCTGGTCAATTCGAACACCAATCCAACGTGAATGATGATTGAGTTTCTGGAAGATACCATTGGGCGACCGAGTGTTTTCTTCGTCGCGGTATGACCTCATTTGATTCGAGAGGAAGAAAGTTAAATTTGTTACGGATGTAGAATCGGCAAGCCCCGTTATACGGGGCAAGCAGGCGGCAGCGCCCAATTGCAAATCGTTGCGTGCTAATTTCTCGTAAGAGTCCGGATTCTTTACTACCGCTCGCAAATTATCGTATGTAAAACCGCTCTGAGTTTCATTGACGTTTATACCGCCGTTCAACCCCAATTTATTTTGGTTATATATTTCGCTGATATATATATTGAATTTTTCACTTAAATTGTATCGCAGCTTCACGCGCACAAGCCAAGCGTCGTATGCGCTGTTGGTGAACCTGCCATCGTACGATATCCGTTGTACACCACTTGAAAAGTTGAGATCAGGCAAAATGTTCTGTGCGAATAAGCCGTCAAAGATTGTTTCTTCATAGTTGGATTCACTATAACGTATCTTTGTGTATGGTCGCTTTGACGAGTGAAATTTTGGTACGAGGTTAATAACGCCGCCGGTCGCATTGAGACCGTAAATAAATGCCCTGCTTCCGTTAATGTATTCAATCCTCTCTAATTCTTCCGCGGGGAAAAGATGAAAATTGTAAACACCTATTAGCGATTCGTTCAATCCGATACCGTTTGTCATAACGGCGATAGACCTGCCATCTAATCCGTTAATCGTAAGCTGATGAGGTTGTCCGATACTTCCTAAATTATAGAAGAAAGCGCCGGGTAAGTTTTCAATCAAATTACCAGTATATCTGTAATCGGTGAAAAGTTGAACAGAATCGATAATTGAATTATCTGCTTTATATTCATTTAAAATTCCGACGGATGGAATCGGTGCTACAGTTTTGCTTATTATTTCCGGACTTCTCAAGTGCTCTATAACAATTGATGTGTCAACAGTTGACGTGTCCGGTGTTTCAAATACGCTAGTAGTGTCCCCAAGAATTACTCCGTTTTGAGAAAATGTTACGTTAATTGTAAGGAAAATGGAAAATAAAATGGATATGAGTATTTTTGATTTATTCAAATTTAGAATCTGCCTTTATAAATTTTTGAAAATATATGGAAACTTAGACATTTATGCAATTTGATATAATTTTCTAAACTTAATCCAGAACGACATAGAAGAAATGGGGGGAAGAGTGATGATGAAGTGGAATGTTTATATTTTATTGTTCTATTGCAGATGGATTGAATCCTGGTCTAGTTAAGCAGGTTTGATAATTTTCTTTGAGTGAAGCTGTCGCGACTATTGCAGCTTGCTCATTATTAAAAAATGCATACACAGATGACCCGCTTCCTGACATCTGTACGAAATCGGCATCGTAACGGTACAAACTATTCTTAAGCTCATCGATTTCTCTATGTTTTTCTAAAACTAAATCTTCAAAATCGTTTTGAATTTTCTCTTTTAATTTTTTGGGATGGTTAATATGCTTTATTAAAATGTCTTTCAAACTTTCGTTATCAACCACGGATTTCAGCTTCAGGTTACCGTATGCCCAAGCTGTCGATATGTGAATGTTAGGATAGACGAGGACAATCCAGTAAGGTACATCGAGTTCAAAGTATTCAAGCTTTTCACCCCTGCCGGTCGCGTAGGCAGTCCCTTTTTCAAGGAAGTAAGGCACGTCGGATCCGAGTTGAGATGCGAGTAGAAATAAATCCTCTTTTGTTATGTCAATTTCCCAAATTTTAGACAAGTTCAGTAAAACACAAGCAGCGTCCGAACTACCGCCACCCAATCCGGCACCACCGGGAATATTCTTTATTAATTTGAGATGAACGCTGGCAGCTACATTATATTTCACTTTCAATAACTTAGCTGCTCGAATACATAAGTTGGTGTCATCGGTTGGGATATTCGGCTCCCCACATTCTAAAGAAATACTGCCGGAATTTTCGAACATAATTTCGTCAAACAGATTTATTCTGTGGAAGACGGTTTCGATGTCGTGGAAGCCATCGTCCCTTTTGCGTAGGATTCTAAGTCCTAAATTGATTTTTGCATAAGCTTTTGCTATCATAGTTTCAGATAAAATACAAATAGCAGAATAAAAATCCAAAGATTGGAATAGATCTGTGGTTAAAATTTTCACGCAAAGTGCGCAAAGCTCATCATTAAACCTGAGATGCAAAGCCCGCAAAGAGTAGGAAATGTCGAGCTCTACACATCCGTTACGTGAAAAATATTTTATTATGGAATGAAAAGTGTCGATTACTTTATCCGCAAAAACAGACTCGCAATGACTTACCAAATCTCTCCGCTCATTGCTTCCGCCTGCGGCGGACTCTTTGCTATTCAGCGTTCACTGCGGTTGATAATTTCCTTTTTAGTCAGATAAATATTAATTTAGTTCAAAAAAGAATAGGTTATTAAAATGTTCGAACATCATCGCTCACCCTTGCTAACAAAGCCGGCTTTTATGCTGCGTTTACTCAAGCATTTTTTCGTTTCCTTCGTCGTGCTTGCGGTCTCGCTTGGTCTCGGTACATTAGGTTATCATCTCACAGAAAATTTACCCTGGATTGATGCATTGCTCAATGCCTCAATGATCCTAACAGGTATGGGTCCGGTTAACGAAATGCACACCGGTTTGGGAAAATTGTTTGCATCCTTCTACGCTCTATTCAGCGGAGTGATATTTCTATCATTAGTTGCTATACTTTTGGCTCCGCTGGTTCACAGATTTTTACATAAGTTTCATTTGGACATAGAAGATAAATAATATGTTTTCTACACGAACAAACTGGAATTTTACTCCTAACAAAATATCAAGATTAATTGAAGATAGACGGAGAAAGGGATTGCCTATCATGGATTTAACGGAATCGAACCCGACTCGCTGCGGTTTTGATTATCCGCAGGTGGAGATTCTTGAGGCTCTCTCGAATCCGGAGAATTTATTATACCAACCCGACCCGAAAGGTTTGTTAAAGACTCGAATAGCTGTAACAGATTATTACTCAGTTTACAATATCGAAGTCAACCCTCAAAATATTTTTCTAACATCGAGTACGAGTGAGGCATATACTTTTATTTTTCGTCTTTTGATGAATGTGGGAGATGAAATCCTAGTCCCCAAACCGAGCTATCCACTAATCGAGTATTTAGCTCAAATAAACGATGTCGATATCAAATACTATCATATTCTTTACGACGGCGAATGGCATATCGATTTCGAATCAATCAAAAAGAATATTTTAAAAAATACAAAAGCTATTTTACTTATACATCCCAATAATCCTACCGGCTCATATATCAAAAAAGAAGAATACAAAACTCTTGTAGAGATTTGTGCTTCCCACAATTTAGCTTTAATAGCAGATGAGGTATTTTTAGATTATTCATTTTATGAAGATGATTCACGGGTAAACAGTTTCGCGGATAAAAAAGATGTTCTTACATTTTCGGTCAGCGGTATTTCGAAAATACTCGGATTACCACAGATGAAATTAGCTTGGATAGTCGTAAGCGGGGAAGAGGAAGTCTGGCGCGA
>JAHJRJ010000059.1 GCA_018830765.1 Bacteroidota bacterium
TTCTTCCTGTACTACACAACCAGCCAACCTCGAAGAAAATGCATGACTTCAATCAAAAATCAATGGCAGGTTATACGGACCGAACAGATGAACTTTCGTGTATTTATGCGTATCAATCTAAACATTGTGGCGGAAAACAATTTTCTATGAGTTGTGCAAAGGTCGCCTTGTAGGGATTTCCCTACAGAAAATGTCAGGGTTTCCTGACAGACAATCTCCCTTGAAAATGATATTATAAAAGGGATAAGCTCTATAAAAAAAAATAATTTTTAGGGAGTTGTAAAGGTCTTCTAAAGAAGTGAAGATGATCCCCGCAGCAGAGAGACTGTGTCGCAATTATCTTATGTTGTTTTGTCGAAATAAACGACCTCATGAGATAGCCCACAGTCTATTATTTTTAAATTATAAGGGTAAAACCTCTCTGAAAAAGAGGTTCACGCTTCCACTGTATTACGAAACAGCCTCAGAGCGGACGGGGTGTTAAAAATCATAATAAATTGTGGAAATAAGAAAAATTGAGTCTGATTGAGTGTAACAGCGAATGTGGCTATTCTTATAGAAGGAAACTATTCAAATGATTAGGAGGCTAAAGATGAAGAACAAGCTGGGATTTATTATTCTACTTTTCTGTACATGTATGTCTTTTCTCTTTTTCGGTTGTTCACATTATAACTTAGCTAATGATGGATTGGAACTAGCCAAAGCTGGTAACCATTTGGATGCAACAAAAAAATATTTTGAATCATTAGAAATAGAGCCTGGATATGAAAAAGCTCTTAATGCCCTTAGAGTGTCTGCATTACCTGCTTATAGACAAAAATTAGAAATTGCAGATAACTATGAAAAGCAATCAAATTACGAAACAGCAGTAATTGAATATAAAGAACTTTATGAATATTGTAATAGACTAAGGAGACTTAGTTTATTAAGTTTTCCTACCATAGATTTCGAAAAAAAGATTTCTGAAATGAAAACCGGTGCATCGGAAACTTACTATTTGAAGGCAGAAGATTTTCTCAATAAAAACGATTTCATTAACGCTGCTGAAAATTATAAGTCGGCACTTAAACATAATCAGAACTATAAAGACTGTGTTGAAAAAATTGCAAACTGCTACTATTTGGAAAAATGTTCCGCAAACCAATTTAGAGGGGCAGTATCCAGTTGGAAGAAATGTTGGGAATTCAAACCAGCTTATAAAGATAGTCTCGATAAAGCATCTGAGGTGCAATATAACTTGGCAAAGTATTTTGAGAAGAAGAAAAAATATAGATTAGCATATAATGATTATACGCACTTAATAGAATTTAACCCCAACTATAATGATGCAGCGCAGAGAAAAGATGAAGTAGAGCAACTTGCCGTAACCAAAGTTGCATTTACGCCTTTTGAAAATCTAACAAATAGGCGATTTTCTGGCATAGTTGTCGATGATATTATTTTTGAGTTAACGAAGGGTAAAGTCTTGAGCAAGGGAAGCCGATTTATGCGTATTATTGATCGTGAAGAATTGAAATCAATCTTGAATGAGCAAGGATTACAAGCATCAGGTATAGCAGAGGGATCCTCAAAAATTAATCAACTAAAAGGTGTAGATTACATTATATTCGGAAAAATTAATCAATTAAGAAGTGTCCCTAATTCTTCTTCAAAAACGGTTAGAGATACATACCAATTTCATTATGATTGTAATAAACAAGACAGAAAAGGAAAATGGTATGTTGACACTTGCTCTGTTGATAAGCCGATGACATATACTTTGAATAAAGCAGGTCTTTCAGTTGAAATTGGGGGAAGTATTAAAGTTGTTGATGTTTATTCAGGAAGAACAGTGTTGACCTACCCTCGTAAAGAAAAGGAAAGCGACCAAGTTGAATATGCAACAGATCCGAGTATTGACCCTTCCTCTCAAGGCGTGTCTATATATAGTAATCTGCCAGAATTGTTGAAAGCTAGAAATCAATTAACCGAGGAAAGTGATATGGTTGACAAGATTGTTAAGCGAATAGGTGATGAACTTGGTTTAAAGATTTTAACAACAGTTGATATTACACCTAACGAACCAGATCCGACAAATATGCTTCAA
>JAHJRJ010000298.1 GCA_018830765.1 Bacteroidota bacterium
AAAAATCTAAAGGACTCTTAACTTTTGCTATCTCGACGTTGCTTATATGAGTGTATATCTCGGTCGTTTTAATACTTTTATGTCCGAGTACCTTCTGAAGGTGTCTTATATCGTATCCATGCTCTGCTGAATGGGTTGCGTACGAATGCCGAAGTGTGTGCATCGAAACGGGTTTAGCAATTCCAGCACTCTGAACTGCCCGCTCAAAAACCGCTTGAATACTCCTTATTGAAAGATGGTATCCGGGTTTACTGCCAGGGAATAACCAACCCTTTACTCCAAGATTATATGCTTGCCAGTAAATATGTAGCGGTTTTATAATCGTTTCTGCCAATGGTATGCAACGATCTTTCTTGCCTTTGGCAGCCCGGATGTGAATTGAGCGTCTCCGAACATCTATATCCTCGATCCGTAAATTCACCAACTCACTTACTCTCAATCCACTTGCGTATGTTATCATCAACATTACGCGGTGTTTTAAATTTTTAACAGATTCAAAAAGACCTATTACTTCTTCATCATTAAAAACATCAGGTAGCTTTGTTTCTTTTCGTGGTCTCGGAATTTCTCCAATCACAAATGGTACTTTGTAAACCTCAACGTAAAGAAATCGGAAGGCATTAATATATTGGTTGATTGTTCCAAAAGTACAATTCTTTTGCTCGATCAAATACAATAGGTATGATTTTATTTTATCTGCGGATAATTTTTTCGGATTATCATCATGGTAAAATTTGAAGAAAGCTCCAATACAGCTTGAATATGATTTTATCGTTTTGTTACTATAGTTCTTCAGTCTCATCAACTGCTTGAGCTCTCTGAGGTCATTATTTACAGCTTCATCGAGTTGTTTTACTTCTCTATCAGATTTCTTTTCATTTGGAGTGATTAAGGCGGTGAGCTTTGGGTCTATATTTAATTTTTGATTCTCGAAGATTTTTAAAATCTTTTCTAGTGTTTCTTTTCCTATTGGAAAGCTCCATTGCTTTTCATTCGGATGCCACCTGTGTCCCGGTATTTTCTTTAGCTCAGTTATGTATTCTTTATTATATCGAAACGATACACCTATCCGCTGCTCGACTTTTGAAAAATGTTCTCCTGGAGTATTAACTGAAGATATCTTTACTTCAGCTTTATCATTTTCCAAGCCGCGCCTGAAAGCCGTGTCCGATGAACCCAACTCCACCACTTTGGGACCCAGCGACTTCGACTCAAAACCTCGCCATGCGGTTCCGCTTGTTTTTATGTGCGAATTAATTTGAATAACCTTATACCCTCTATCTTAATTTTATTTACTCAAATTTCTACATTTGAACATACGAAATTATTTTCTCGTTGTCAAGTAATTAGCGCTAAAATATTCATTTGCTTGTATAAAAAAAATCTCCCCCTCTTCGGGCAAAATCACCCAAAGTCTTAAAACAAGCCAGTTTCAGCAAACCCAAAATAGAAATCGCAACACATTAAAACATTGATTTGTCGTTCCAGATGCATAATTCTTTTATTATCACCAACCAAAACTCCGCCCTGTCAGTCACACTTGGAACGTTTTACCCCGTTATACGGGGTTTTACGTTCTTCAGAACGTTATACGTTCTAAATATACTAACCGAGCAAAATTTAACAAACTTACTTTGTTTGTGCTCAATTTGCTTTTGATACAAGCAATCGCACGTCAGCTTTTGGAACTTCAACTGCAAGAATATACTCAAGCTCCTCGATGCGAATACCAATTGAATATAGTTTACTACACCTGATGACCCTACTTCGATAACCGGCAAAGACACCCGCAACTATTTCGACTTCATCGTGCAAGTGATAATTGTTTGCCGCCGTTATACTAACAACTTTATCAAACTTTGTTGCAAGGCGCAGTAACTCAATTTCACTATCTCGCACGCAAGCGATACGACCGTGGAAACATACGACACGAACAATGCCGTCCGCCATAAACACCCTTGAGTGGCCTCTTGGCTCAACACGAGCGAATACGTAAGAAGGAATCAACGGTTTTTCTACCCACTGCTGCCGGTCGCTCCACCTATGAAGTTCTCGCCGTAAGGGAACGTAACTTTCGATGCCGTTCTGCTGTAATTCTTGAGCAACGATTTTCTCACGACGGGCTTTAGTGTATAGTGTAATCCAACCTACGGTTGTCATAGACAGTATAAAGTGTGTTGTTCCAATATTCAATTCCTTAAACTTGTCAACTACCAAAATCCAAACCCTCGGCTTATGACACCCTGAATATATCAAAATTATCATCTTGTGTCAAGCATTATATCTTTACAATCTTTTCAACCATTCCAATCGTTTCATTTTCTCAAACCGCAAAACGCCCCATCACGTCGGAAGACCTCTGGTCTATGAAGCGTGTCGGCGCTTTAACCGCATCCCCCGACGGAAAACAATCGGCAGTTACTGTTACCACGTTTGATGTCAAGGAAAACAAGGGCACAACAAACATTTGGTTAGTTCCGCACGATGGAGCTCAACCTAAACAATTGACAACATTCAAAGCTTCCGACGGTTCACCGGCTTGGAGCCCGGATGGAAAGAAAATAGCTTTCGTCTCAAAGCGTGAAGGCGACTATGCACAATTGTTCGTTATAAATATTGATGGAGGCGAAGCCGAGAAAATTACAGATATGCCGCTTGGCGTTTCATCGCCCAAATGGTTCCCCGACGGAAAGCGAATTGCTTTTTCAGCCAACATTATTCCCGAATTAGGAAGTAATTTAGATTCGATGAAAAAAGCGATCGAAGCAAAAAAGAAAAGCAAAGTAACTGCAAAATTTTCTGAAAACAGAATGATCCGTTATTGGGACCGCTGGCTTACCGATGGCTACTATCCGAGAATTTTTACAGTTGATTTGCAAACGAAAAAAATTACCGACCTGCTTCCCGGCTGGAAAAATTACTTCGATTTAATGGATG
>JAHJRJ010000299.1 GCA_018830765.1 Bacteroidota bacterium
CCGAAATACAAAGAGCGTTACCAGTTGTTAAAAAATATCTGTCTCCAATTCACCGCCAAGCAGTAGAAATTGATGGCGGCATCGAAGGCACGATAGGAAACTATACAACAAGCTGTATTGAGAATAAAGATTGCACTTTTGTATATTACGATGGCGCTATTGCCAGATGTGTTTTCGAGAAAGCGTACTTCAATGACGAATTAAAATGGCAGAAGCCTTTGTCGTGTCACTTGTTTCCGGTAAGAATTTTGAACTTCGGCGGCGATGTGATGCGTTATGAGAAGTTGGCAGATTGTAAACCGGCTTTAGTCAAAGGCACCGCGGAATCAATCCCGTTGTACAAATTCTTAAAAGATGCTGTCGTGCGAACTTACGGATTGAAATGGTATGAAGAATTCGTGTCTGAATGTGAAAAATTACTAAAAATAGAAAGCGATTGAACATATAAAACATGTTAAAACTTACGCAACATCAGAAGCTGTTGATGAAGCTTACCCCTCAGCAAGTGCAGTATTTAAAACTACTGCAATTACCCTTACTCTCTCTTGAACAGAGGATCAAGGCGGAGTTAGAGATGAACCCGCTTTTAGAAGAGGGGATGGAAGATGAAGCCGAGTTAACACAAGAACAATCGGTTGAAGAAATTGCGCCCGAAACTGAGGACGGCGAAGAAATAGTCCGAAAGGAAAGTGAAGACGAAAAATACACTTTCGAAGATTTTATGAAAGACGAGATAAACGGCTACAGAGCTGCCGATACACCGGTACAAGACGACGAAGATAAAGAAGATATTCCGATTGCTGCAGAGGTTGTTTTTTCACAACGCTTACTCGAGCAAGCCAGTCTGCTTGATCTAGACGATGAAGAACAAATGATAGTTGAAGAGATTGTAGGAAATATAGATGAAGATGGATATTTACGACGCCCGCTAGAGAATATTGTCGAAGATTTAAATTTAAGTAAACAATTATATATCAATGTTGAAAGAGCCGAAAAAGTTTTGTTTCAGTTACAACGTCTCGACCCGCCGGGCATCGGCGCCCGCACGTTGCAGGAATGTTTACTCGCTCAACTCGAAGTAAGCGATTCTGATCCCGACCTAAAAATTTTAGCCGAAAAAATGCTGCGTGAATTCTTTGAAGATTTTACGATGAAACATTTCGAGGAATTAGTAAAGAACCTTAACATTACTATCGAAAAATTAAAACAAGTAATAGAGTTAGTCCAAAAGTTCAATCCGAAACCTGGAGAGGGCCAATTTACTCCGCAGCAAAATTATATAGTTCCCGACTTTATAGTCGAGCACGACGACGACGATATCATAATTACATTAAACGATAAGAATATTCCGCCTTTACGCGTTAACAGGAGTTACAAGGAGTTGATGTCCAGAAGAAAAAAGGGTGGCGTATCCGCCGAAACAAAGGATTTTATTCGCAAACGCTTCGAGGCGGCAAAGTGGTTTATTGCATCGATACATCAACGGCGCGATACTATGTTGAGGGTTATGCGTGCAATCGTGGAAAAACAAAGGAATTTTTTTGATACCGGCGAGAACCTCAAACCGATGATTTATAAAGACATAGCAGAAATCATCGGGATGGATATCTCAACTATCAGTCGTGTGGTGAACGGCAAATATGTGCAAACCGAATACGGCACTTATGAATTAAGATATTTCTTCAGCGATAAGATATCAATGACGAGCGGTGAAGAAGTATCGAATAAGGAAGTCAAGAATAAAATAAAAATACTAATTGAAAATGAGTCGTCAAACAAACCGTACAGCGATGATAAAATTTCGGATATTCTAAAAAGTGAAGGATATATAGTCGCTCGCCGGACAGTTGCCAAGTATCGTGAGCAGTTGAGGATACCGATAGCACGGTTAAGAAGAAAAATTTAAATCCGAAACTCTAAATATCTAATAACTATGATAAATCTGATAAAATCAACCACAGTAATAGGCTTAACCCACAAAGGTAAAAGCGTAATGGGCAGCGACGGACAGGTAACTGTCGGCAACGCAATTATGAAGCACGGTGCTCGTAAAGTGCGTAAGCTATACAACGACACCGTGCTTGCAGGATTTGCGGGTGCCGCTGCGGATGCTTTTACTCTCTTCGAACGTTTCGAAGACAAACTTCAAGAGTACCACGGCAATCTACTCCGCGCCGCAGTCGAGCTAACCAAAATGTGGCGAACAGATAAATATCTCCGCCACCTCGAAGCATTGCTTGCAGTTATCGATAAAGAACAAGCTCTGATAATCTCAGGAACAGGAGAAATAATCGAACCTGACGACGGCATAGTTGCAATCGGTTCGGGTGGAAGTTACGCTGTTGCAGCCGCTCGTATGTTAGTGAAATACTCCGATTTATCTACACGTGAAATTGTAGAAGAATCTTTGAAAACTGCGGGAGATATTTGCATCTACACAAATCAGAATATTACTATTGAAGAGTTGTAAGCTAAAATCTCAAACAACAAATCCAAAAAATATTTAGGTATGAATAAAAAAGTTAGAAAAGAAGTGTTTCACGAATTAACTCCCCGCGCAATAGTTAAAGAGTTGGATAAGTACATCATCGGTCAGGATGCTGCTAAAAAGATGGTAGCGATTGC
>JAHJRJ010000060.1 GCA_018830765.1 Bacteroidota bacterium
AAACACTAACTTACCTGTTCCTTTTTCAAGTAGGACGAAAGTTCCACCTTTCTTCTGGTTATCTACGGTAATTTCCACACCTGCTGGACTTGTAGGTTTAATATTGTCTTTCACATATGTTGTGAGTTCGACTATCTCACCGTACACAGTTCCTTTTTTTTGGGCAAATGAAGTTCCGGAGATTAAGATAATCGAAAGAATAAATATTAGAGTTAATATAAATAGTTTATTTTTCATTTTTTCCTCCTTTGTTTAGTATGATTTTTTTGAATAAGGATTATACGCAACGCTTTGATAAGACAGTTTTAATTTTAAATACTGTTCGGGCGATGATCCCCAGATTAGTGTACCATTTGAAGGATTTCGTATAACTAAAATTCTGCCGTAATTTCCGTTAACACCTTTGAAGTAATAGATTCGCGAAGATGTTGTAGCGACTGAATCTACCAGAAATTCAAATGATGTGTAGGTTGTGGTGTCCGGCGGTGCATCCTGAGGATTATTCAGTGTTTCTGAATTTCTGTAAAAATTAGAAAAACGTGTTATCTTTCTATTGCTCCTGTAAAGATGTGAGCTGCTCAAAGCAACATTACTTGCACCCTTCGAGTCAACAAACACATCGATATGTGAACTATCGGCGCTTAACAATGATACAGTTTTCGGTTGCCCTGTTTGTAGATAATAAAAAATTAACCCGCTTGCATAACCTACTGGGCTGGTTCTTTCGTATACTTGGATTGGGATTTGTCCTTCAGTATCAAACCTCCATGCTGGGGACCATTTGATAGTTGCCGGGTCGCTATCAATATAATTTGTAGAGCTTGTTGTCACTTTGGAGATAACTTCGAATGTGTAAATGATACCGTTGGTCAAGCTTGTAACTATTACGCTGTCGGTACCTTTTGTAATGGTTAACTCTTTTGTTGTTGTCCCATCCGGGTTTTTAGCTTTTAAATAATAATTTAAGAAATCGGCTTTTGATTCATCGGTCGATTTTGTCCACTTTAATCCAACGCTTGTATTAGAGACCGAAAAAGCTTTTATACTAGTCACAGATTGCAATTTCGTTTTCGTCGGCTCCGTCGTAGTATCCTGACACGCCGACCATATAAAAACGAGTCCTACAATTAATACTATAGATAAGATTTTTTGTAACATTTTATCCTCCTTATGTTTGTTTATGATTAAAATAATTTTTAATACCATTAAGCAACCCACAATTCGTAAAATTGTAGAGCGAGATTCATCTCGCTAAGAATCATAAATTGATGCTAATAATATTATTTTGCGAAATAAATTTCGCATTACATTTTTCACATAATTAACTTCGTTCTTAAATACTCTAACAACTTATCCATCGCAACTCGTTCTTGCACCATCGTGTCGCGGTCTCGGACAGTTACCGTTTGGTCTTGTAAAGTTTGCGAATCAACTGTTATGCAGTACGGTGTACCTGCTTCGTCTTGTCTGCGGTAACGTCTGCCGACTGCGCCCGAATCGTCGTAAAATACACGCAGATGAGGACGTAGTTCCTTCTCGATGTTCTTTGCAATTTCCGGCATCCCGTCACGATTGACTAACGGAAAAATAGATGCTTTGGTCGGCGCAAGACGAGGATGCAACTTCAACACTACGCGGGTTTCCATTTTTCCGTCGGCAGTTGGGGCTTCCTCTTCAGCGTACGCATCGACTAAAAAAGCCATGAATGACCTGCTTGTACCAGCAGAAGTTTCTATTATGAATGGAGTGTATTTCTCTTTAGTTTCATCGTCGAAATACTTTAAACTTTTTCCGGAAAATTCTTCGTGACGCGAGAGGTCGAAATCTGTTCTATTGTGAACGCCCTCTATCTCGCCCCAATCAAACGGAAATTCATACTCAATATCGTATGCATCTTTTGCATAGTGAGCAAGCGCGTGAGCTTCGTGCTTATGCCAGCGGAGTTTTTCTTTGCGCATACCTAATTCCACAAACCACTGCATTCTTTGTTCGCGCCAATATTCAAACCATTGCATGTCTGTCCCTGGACGGACAAAGTATTGCATTTCCATTTGTTCGAACTCACGTGTCCTGAAAAGAAAATTCTTCGTATTAATTTCGTTCCGGAATGCTTTACCAATTTGAGCAATACCGAAGGGAAGTTTCTGGCGTGAAGCTGCTTGCACGTTTAAAAAGTTTACAAAAATTCCTTGTGCAGTTTCGGGACGCAAGTAAACTACTGCGGTCGAATCTTCCATCGGACCGACAAACGTTTTGAACATCAGGTTGAATTTACGGGCTTCAGTAAATTTACCCTCGGATGCGCATTTATGTGCCTTTTTGCCTTTGTAAGCCGGGTTGCCGCACATCGCATCTTCAATCTGATCGGCACGAAAACGGGCTTTACATTCTTTACAATCGACCATCGGGTCTGTAAAATTTTCCACGTGCCCCGATGCTTCCCAAACTCGCGGGTGCATTAAAATCGCGGCATCGATTCCTTCTATATCGTTCCGGTAAGTCATCGCCCGCCACCATTCTTCTTTTAAGTTGCGAAGCAGTTCGACACCGAGAGGTCCGTAATCCCAGCAGCCGTTCAGCCCGCCGTATATCTCACTCGATTGAAATACATATCCCCGCCTTTTTGTAAGCGAAACTATTTTTTCCATCAGGCCGGTTTGTCTGTTAGCTAACGGATTAGCAGCCGATTCAGCTTTTTTTAAGTTGATAAGATTTTTCCTTTCGTTTTAAATTCTTTGTTGGTTTAAGAACTATAGTTTGTAAAATTAATTTGTCCTCGTGTATATGTATCGTTACAGTATTTTCTGCAGTGTTCTCTGTAGCTGTGGCGGTAAGATTAAATCGCGCAGCCATTTTCTTAAATTCCACATTCATTACGACAAGCACTAAATCGGTCGGGATAACGACCCGTCGCTCTATTCTTTTAGTCGACGAACCCGGTACTTGCACCTCCGACCGCTTTATCCAATTCTGGTCGATATCGAATTTTTCGAGAACACCTTCAACTGCGGCGTCAAGTTCGGCTTCCGTGTACTTAGGTAATACCGGAAGTATATCTTTTTTCGACTTAGTCGCATCATCGACATCGGCCAAAAATAAGAATAGGACAATTATCAGAGCTAAAATTACTACCACAAATATACGGATGAAGTTTTCTTTTCCCAATTTATTTACCTTTAAACACAGGTTTTCTCTTCTCCAAAAATGCTTTCGTGCCTTCCAAGAAGTCTTTCGTTTTAAAACACTCGCTAAATAATTCTGCTTCTAATTTTAATCCTGCATCCAACGGTAATTCGAGGTTCGAATTTATTGCTTTTATTGCAAGACTTATTGCTGCTGGAGATTTGGAGAGAATCGTTTTCGCAGAATCTTCTGCGACTTTTTTTAGCTCAGTAAGAGGTACAACTTTATTAACCAATCCTATCCTGAAAGCTTCATTCGCATCAATTGTATTTCCTGTGAGTGTTATTTCCATCGCTCTACCGATGCCGACGATGCGGGCGAGGCGTTGAGTGCCACCGTGTCCCGGAATTAGACCAAGGTTAACTTCCGGTTGACCGAATTTTGCATTTTCCGAAGCTATCCTTATGTGGCAAGCCATCGCTATTTCGCAACCGCTGCCTAATGCAAAACCGTTCACGGCAGCAATTACAGGTTTGGGAAAATTTTGAATCATGCTAAGCACTGTGTTACCCATTTCCGAATATCGCTTGGCAGATGCTGTGTCATAAGTCGAAAGCACGCCGATATCCGATCCTGCCACAAAAGCTTTCTCACCGGCGCCGGTCAGTATCACTACGCCGACTTCCGGATTGTTTTCGAAACCTTGAAAAGCATTCTTCAATTCGTCTATAACTTGCAGATTAACAGCATTAAGTTTATCCGGACGATTGATTGTAACAACCGCAATTCGGTCGCTGATGTTTACGAGAATTGTTTGATAGTTCATAAGTAGATGTCCGATGTTTGATATTAGATGTTAGTTAATGAAAATTATATATGATACTCTGAATCATTTTCTTTTACATACAGAGGAGGTTGGTGATCGGCTTCAACTGATTCTATAAAGCGAAAAATCATTCTGCCAAGATGATCATATTGTTCCAACAAATCGTCATAAATATTTTTATCGGTAAGGGAACCGCTTTCATATAGTGTCTTCAAATGTAAAATAGCTTCCTGGCTTGAGGCGAATGCCCGATGCAAATACAGAATGTAATCCTTTTTATATTTTCTTAGACAATAACCTTCAACAATATTCGACGGAATTGACTTTGCTGCCCGGCGAATCTGGCTTCCTTCTTCATACATCTCAAACTTTGGAAGAGCAAGAGTCATTTTATGAATTTTAATCGCCAATTCATATGACATCTTAAATATGTCTAATTTTTCATATCCCGTTTCCATAGCGCGAACCTTATAAAATGTTTTTTGCGGATATCGAAAATCTAACATCGGACATCGCTTTTCACCACGCCACTTCTACTCTGCTCTGGTCGCCTATCATAAACCGGTGCACGTGCGGCTTATTGTTGGCTTCGACGATCTCGACGTCATTTCCGAGTAAACTTCCTTCGATACGAATTTTTACATCGATGATTTTACAATCGCGCAAGACGATGCTGTACTCGACTTCGCTGTTCTTCACAAGAGTCCTATCGCCGATGGAAGTAAACGGACCAATGTAGCTATTTTCTATTACACAATTGTTTCCGATGATGGCCGGACCGCGAACGACGCTGTTAATGATTTTGGAACCTTTTCCGAGCACAACCTTTCCCACCACAACGGATGCTTTATCGACTTCACCTTCGATTTTCACTTCTTGATTGTCGAGAATCAACCTATTCGCCTCGAGTAAATCGGCCGGTTTTCCGGTATCCTTCCACCAACCTGTAATTTCGCTATAACCGACTTTGTACTTGTGGTTGATGAGCCATTGGTGAGCGTCGGAAATTTCAAGCTCGCCGCGCGCACTCGGTTGTATACTGTCGCACGCTTTGAAAATGTTGGAATCGTAGATATAAATTCCGGATACAGCGTAATTGCTTTTAGGTTTTTTTGGTTTCTCCTCAACACCGATAATTCTTCCACGACTGTTGATTTCCGGAACGCCGAATCTTTCGGGGTTTTTCACTTTCGCAAGCGTGAGCCAACAGTTATAATTACTCTTTTTAAATTCTTGTATGAATCTCTTTACTCCACCCACAACCATGTTATCGCCCAAATAAAATATAAAGTCATCTTTCCCGATAAACGGCTCAGCAATTTTAACAACGTGTGCTAATCCGAGCGGTGCGTCTTGCGGTATATGAGTGATTTTAACTCCCCACCTCGAACCGTCGCCTATCGCCTGCTGCACTTCGTCGTTGTCCGCATTTACTACGATGCCGATTTGTTTTATACCGGCGTTGACAACACCTTCGATAGCGTAATGTAAAATCGGTTTATTAGCGATAGGTATCAAATGCTTATTTTGCGTATGAGTAATAGGACGTAATCTGGTTCCACGTCCGCCGCTGGTTATTAAAGCTTTCACGTTTTCTCCAATAATTTATTTATTTCTTTAAATTGTTCTCGGGTTATACTGCCTTTCGAAAAAGCGAGCTTTGCCGTTTCGATAGCTAATGCCGAATAAAGACCTGTCGTTTGCGGTATATATTTTTTAAGCTCTTTAATGTGTGTCTTCACCGTCTCGAAATCGCCTCTTTCGATTGGACCCGTGAGTGCTTGCCGCGGCGTAGTCGTTAATGCGTTTTCTAGAGCAGTAATAATAAGCGGCAGAAAAACTTTTGCCCAACTTTGTTTCAATTTTAATTTGCCTGAAATTACGCTAACGACATCCAAAATCGTTACAATATAATTGGAAGCAAATACACAAGCAAGATGGTACAGAGGTTTATCTTTTTTATCGAGAAAAATAGTTTTCCCGCCAAGTAAAGAAACCAAGTGTGATGCGAGGATGCGACTCTTTTCGTCCCCCTCAACACCAAAATAAATTCCTTTTATACTTTTTTTAAGTTCTGTTAAAGATATATCTTTAGGAAACGATTGTACGGGATGAAAGGATAATGTCGTGCTTCCTTTTTTCTTTAGAGACAGTAGAACTGCGGAAGTGTGTACACCCGAAGTATGAATTGCTGTTAAATTTTTGAATTTTAAGCGGCTTTCGGCAGCAATGCCTTCTGCTGCTGTAGCAATAACATCGTCAGGTGTAGTAATGAACAAAAGGTCTGTATTTTTGTGGATTCCGGAAAAACTGTCTGACACTTGCTTGCATTTTACTTTTCTCGCAAGTTGAGTTGCGGCTCTTAAATTAATATCAACGACCGATACAATCGGAAATCCTTTTTCATGAAGAAGCGCTGCTATTACTGATCCGACTTTACCGGCACCGACGATAGAAGTTTTATACTTTTTCTTAGGCATATTTAAACGGATTTAAACAGCGCGGCTGAGACGTAACCGACTACACCGCCTTTCTCGCCCGTGATATCTCCTGAGTTGCAGCTATGTAAAATCTCAGCTTTATTAGCGCCTAACTTTTTTGCCGCAATCATTGCAGTGGCAGCAGGTCCACCGCCGCACGCCTCAGTGTTTTGTTCGTCTATATCTTTCAGTAATTTTTCGTAATCAAAGTTTTTAATATCGTCTATCGCAACTTTATCCAACTCTAAAGCCACATCGTACGGATGATAATGTGATAAATCGGTGCTGGCTATTACTAAAGCGTTTCTGTCTTTTAATACTTTACCGATCAGATCACCGACTTTGTAACAGTGTTCCTTAGTTTGATTGCCGATTACTATCGGAAGGAATTTAAAATCTTCCAAAACTATCTGTAGGAAAGGCAGTTGAACTTCGATGGCGTGTTCTTCAATGTGACCTTGAATTGTCGCTTTCAGTATGCCGTCGTTCTCAAGAATTTCTCGGCGCAGTTCGAGGTCGATGTTCACTTCACCGAGTGGGGTTATATACGACGTGCCAGGATAGACGGAAACACCGTCGAAGTATTCGTGATGACTAGGAGATATAATCACAACACTATCTATTTTTTTCCCTTCCAATAATTTATATCCGAAAGCCGCAGTTAACCCGGAATATGGATAACCCGCATGAGGAGAGATTAATGCTTTTAAAGAGCCGCGAATCTTTTTAGGTTTGGCACGTTCAATTAATTCTACAACTTGTCGCATCAAAGCTTTTCCGTCAAGCGGGTAAAACATACCAGCCACTGCTGGCGGTCGTACACTCCATTTATCCATTAATATTTACCTCATTGAAAATTTCAGCAGTAAAAATCCATATCTTGGTTGTATTTTTTTTCCAAGCATTGATTGGAAGTCGTGCTTTTCGGGCGGTTTGATTTAAGAAGGTCTCTCTGTCCCAACTATATTCGGTTGCCACTTGGGGAAGCAGTAATCCGCGATTGAAACCTTCTTCCATAAAAATCCCGTGTTCGCCGACTTGAATTTCGTTTACATCTTTGATTTGTTTTAATGGAGATAAAACCGATATTTCGATTTCTATATCTTCAAGGTCTTCATCGGATAGCGGCAAAAAGCGAGGATCATTTATCGCGGCGTGTGCGGCTGTTTCGATTATAGTTTCGACGAGAGGTTTTACGGCTTCAACAAACCCGATGCAGCCGCGCAAATCGCCGAACTTATGAATCGTTACAAATGCGCCGGAAGGGTGAAGTAAATTTTCGGGGCAATCGACTGGTTGCGGCGGTTGATTGCCTTTAACTGCCAACTCGATAGATTGCCGCGCGATTTTAAGTAGATATTCTTTTTCCTCTTTTGTCAACACTTGATTTTCTCTTTATTCATCTAAAAATTAATGAAAAGATTGGAAAGAAACAAGAATTGACAATACAAATGAAATGCATTATATTGAAACAAGTTTTACTTGAGATAATTAAATAAACAGTTAAGAAATAACAACGCAATGCCAAATCGGGTAGCTAAACGAAGTGCGTTTAGCTACTAGTTATACGCCATTGGTCGCAAATAAATAAGGAGGGTTGATATGTTTCAAGATATTCTACAGCAAACATTTTTCCACAACCGCATTTTGGACTATCTCATTTGCCTTTCTACTTTTCTCATCGGTATCATTATTATTCAAATATTCAAAAGCATCATTTTAAACCGCCTAAAGGCATTGGCAAAGAAAACTGCCACTACCATAGATGTTTTTTTGATTCATGCCATTGAAAAGAAATTGCTACCCCTACTTTATTTCGGTGCTTTTTATCTAAGCATCCAAGTTTTGACTCTGAATCCCGCCTTAGAGAAAGGTATCAATGTTTTGGGTTTAATTCTTTTGACTATCTTTGGTGTTCGTTTTTTACTGGCAATAATTGTTTATGGTCTTGAAACTTATTGGGTAAAGAAAGAAAAGGACATAGCCAAG
>JAHJRJ010000300.1 GCA_018830765.1 Bacteroidota bacterium
AAGTGAGCGAGCGCGGTGAAGCGTTTTGCATAGGGATAAACTATAAAAATGATAAGCGGGATCGGTGATAGGATAAAACAAAACCAAGAAATAAAATATGCCGTGACGAAATAAACGGCTAATCCGGCAATTAACACTCCGAAGGCTTCAATTTTGGACATTATGCCTGCGGGGATTTCTCTGTCCTTGGTTCTCAGGTTTCTTTTATCTATCTCCGCATCGATTATGCGGTTTAAAGTCATTGCCGTAGTTCGTGCACCTGTAGCTGCAACGAGTACGAGTACCAACAACTCGACCGATGGCATTGTTTCGGCTGCTAAAAATACACCTGCATAAATTAACGGTAAAGAAAAAAGTGTATGCTCGATTTTTATGAAGCGGAGGAATTTTTTCATTTATTAATTCATAATTCGATATTCGATATTCGTTAATTTTCTATTCCCACTCAATCGTCGCGGGCGGTTTTGAACTAATATCATATACGACTCTGTTAACACCTTTAACTTCATTGATGATCCTGTTTGAAATTCTCGCTAAGATTTCTTCGGGTATTCTCGCCCAGTCGGCAGTCATTCCGTCAACACTCGTAACGGCCCGTAACGCGATTACGTTTTCGTAAGTTCGTTCATCGCCCATAACTCCAACAGTCTGAACGGGAAGCAACACGGCAAATGCTTGCCAGATATCATTGTAAATTCCAGCTTGCTGAATTTCAGACAAGAATATTTCGTCAGCTTCTCTAAGCAAGTCGAGTTTCTCTTTTGTAATATCACCGATAATCCTTACAGCCAAACCGGGACCGGGGAAAGGATGGCGACTCAACAGCTCGGATGGTAATCCAAGTTCCTTACCGACGACACGCACTTCGTCTTTGAACAACTCACGAAAAGGTTCTAACAACTTCAATTTCATCTTCTCAGGAAGTCCGCCAACGTTATGATGTGTTTTAATTGTAGCAGAGGGTCCTTTGAACGAACGAGATTCTATCACATCAGGATAAAGTGTTCCTTGTGCAAGATAATCTGCATTTCCAATCTTAATCGCTTCTTGTTCGAATATCTTGATGAATGTGTTACCGATGATTTTTCTTTTAAGCTCCGGGTCTTCAACACCTTTTAAACGATCTAGAAATATTTCGCTCGCGTCGATATAATCCAAGTTGATATGGTAATTATCTCTGAACTGTTTAACAACTTGTTCGCTTTCGTTTTTACGCATCAAGCCATTATTAATGTGGAAACAATACAGCTTATCACAGATTGCTTTGTGCATCAAGACTGCAAGCACTGAAGAATCTACGCCGCCGCTTAAGGCACAAATTACTTTTCCATTGCCGACGGTCGATTGTATTTCTTTTATTTTTTGTGATATGAATGATTCTGCAGTCCAATCTCCGAGGCATCCACAAATTTTAAATACAAAATTATTTAAAATATCTCTGCCGCGTTCGGTGTGAGCTACTTCGGGATGGAACTGAACACCAAATATTTTTCTTACAGAATTTTTGATCGCGCAAATCGGTGAGCTTGATGTGTGTCCTATTGACTCGAATCCGTCAGGTAATTTTATAAGTGCGTCACCGTGACTCATCCAAACGTTCGTTTTTTTATCTACGTTAAAAAATAAATCGGACGTATCATCAATAATTAATGCTGCACGACCGAACTCACGCTTAGCTGACTTATCTACTTCACCGCCCAACTGGAAAACAATGACTTGCAAACCGTAACAAATGCCGAGAATGGGAATATCGAGATTAAAAATTTCTGTCGAAGGTAACGGAGAATTCACTTCATAAACACTAGAGGGTCCGCCTGATAGAATTATCCCTTTTGGCTTTAACTCGCGGATTTTTAAAATAGGAAAATCAAACGGTTGTATTTCCGAAAACACACCGGATTCACGCACACGACGTGCAATGAGTTGTGTGTATTGTGACCCAAAATCTAGAACGAGTATGGTTTCTGACATCAATAATTCGAGAGCATAAATGAATAAATTTTTAATAAATATAGGAAATTTTGGTTAGAGTTGCTAAACATTGAATATCGGAATCGGAGAGTTTTGTTTAACTTAGGGAGACTTCTGAAAAACTCTTCTATCTGTCTCCCTGAATGAGCGCCTTTGGTCTACGACTCTACCGAGTCGAAGACTCGTGGAGCGCCATGGCGCTTTACGCTCTTGCGTCAACTTAAGAGAATAATTGGGTTTATTACGAGGCTGATTCATCAGTCTTTTGACATCAGCGTCACCATTTATGGTGATGCGAGATTCCGCATCAGCCTAAAGACTGACGCTAACACAAAAAAGCATCATA
>JAHJRJ010000061.1 GCA_018830765.1 Bacteroidota bacterium
AAAAATCACAAACCTTCCGCTGAAGGGATTCGCAAAATTATCAACTATTTCGGATTGAAAGAAGAGAATGTTTTAATGGTAGGCGACGCAGTCGCCGATGTTAAAGCCGCACACGAAGCGGGGATTAAAATTGCCGCAGTGGTTTGGGATTCTTACAGCAAAGAAAAAGTATTACAGATGGATGTTGATTTTGTTTTTGAAAACGTAGAGGAATTCAGGGATTTTTTAAAAGCAAGTTTAAAATCCGTCCCCGAAGGGGACGGACGGAGTAGCAAAGGTTGAATAATCAAATCTGGTTGAAACGTATCGTTATCTTTGGCTTGCCGGTCATAGTGCTAATATTTTATCTTTCGGTTGTCGCGCATTTCGATTACACTCCCGATGATACTTTTATCTATCTACAATTTGCCAAAAACATAACCAACGGTAACGGGTTTGCCTTCAATGCTGGTGAACCTACTTACGGAACCACAAGTCCATTATGGACACTGTCAATAGCGGTCGGCGGTTTCTTCGGCTTAGATCTTTTGTTGACTGCAAAGATAATCGACGTCATCGCTGCAAGTGGCACTCTAATTGTCTTTTTTCTTTTAGCATTTGAAATATTAAAGCATCATCTTGTGGCTTTGTTAGCTACATTAGCTTTTTCGTTGAATGCTTGGCTCGTTAGATGGTCGGCAACGGGTATGGAAACTTCCTTGGCAGTGTTGCTCACTTTGCTCGTAATCCTTTACGCGATGCAAAAAGAGTATTCAATTGCGATAATTTTTGCAGCAATATTAAATTTAGTCTGTCCGGAAACTTTTTTGTTAACTATTCTTGTATTCATCGATATATTTCCTAACTCACTCGATAAAAAGCGAGCGGTTAAGTTAATAAGTGTTGGCTTGTTCGTGTTCAGTGTTATTGTCATCCCTTGGTTAGTTTTTGCTTACCTCAATTTCGGTACAATCATACCAAATACTGCGATAACTAAAGCAGGATTAGGTTTTAAGTTGGACGATTTTCTATGGACGGTTACCGATTTGTTTAAAACTCTTTTCATTACAGAAGCTTTAACAATTTCCATCGTTCTCATTGGGCTTATTATTATTTCATACGAGATACTTCGAAAATTAAAAATAAAATCTGAAAACGATGTATTGAGCGTCAAAGATTGGTTGCGTTATAATTTTCTACCTATCGGTTGGGCAATCGGCTTAATTCTTCTTTACTTGCTTACTCAAGCAAATATCATATCGAGATACTTATTGTTGATTATTCCGGTTTTCATTATATATTCCTATTGGTTCACAATTTTTATTTTAAATAGATTTAAACTCGAACGATTTAGTTTTTCATTAATATTTTTACTGACTGCTTTTATCATGTTGCAAAATCAGTTTCTTTATCACAAGTATGTAAAGACGAGTATAAATTCTTTTACCGAGGGAATGAGTGAGTGTTTCATACCGATAGGTAACTGGTTAAGAGAGAATACGCCGGAAGATGCTACGGTTTTCATTCCTGATATCGGGGCTGTCGGTTATTATTCTCAAAGAAGAATATGCGATGCGGCGGGACTCGTCTCACCACAAATACTTAAATATTTAAGAAGTGGAATGTCGTATCAAAATTTGATAGAAAATAAAATATATAGAGAAGTCTGCCAGTCCGATTATTTGGTTCATCGGTCAACAAAACCAAACGATTTAATCCAAACCGACCTTGAGCCATTATTTTATAAAACGGTATTCGGCTTAGGACTTTCGAATATGGAAACAGTCTATTATACAGTTTACAAAATCAACAATAAAGAAGAATAGGGGATAAAATGGAAAAGCTTAATGTTGGTGTAATCGGAGTAGGACATTTAGGTGCCTTGCACACGAAAATGTTTACGATGATTGAATCGGTTAATTTAATAGGAGTATTCGATGTAAATTTTGATTTAGCCCAAAAGATTGCGACGGAATTTAACACTAAACAATTCAATTCATTAGATGAGTTGTTGGACCAAGTTGATGCAGTAAGTATTGCGACTCCCACGAAAACGCATTTTGATGTTGCGATGAAAGTAATTGAAAAGAAAAAACATATCTTCATCGAGAAGCCGATAACTGAGACTGCCGATGAGGCGCGAGAATTAATTCGATTGAGTAAAACGAACGATGTTAAGATACAAGTCGGGCACGTCGAGCGTTTTAATCCTGCTCTAATGTCATTGGAAAGCATCCAAATGGACCCGCTTTTTATTGAGTCGCACCGGTTAGCGCAATTCAATCCGCGCGGCACCGACGTAGCAGTAGTGCACGACTTAATGATTCACGATATCGATATCATTCTAAGCTTGGTTAAATCGCCAATTGAGAGCATCGAGGCGAACGGCGTAGGTGTCGTCACCGACACGATAGATATTGCAAATGCGCGCCTAAGGTTCAAAAACGGTTGTGTAGCAAATGTAACGGCAAGCAGAATCTCCAAAAACAAAATGAGAAAAATGCGAATCTTTCAAAGAGATGCTTACATATCGTTGGATTTTTCGGAAGGAACTTCTGAAGTCTTCCGCCTTGTGGACGAAAACGATCAAGGCATACAATCTACGATGCTGTTAGGCAAGATTGAAGCCGGGAATAAGAACAAAAAGATTATTTACGAACGTCCGGAAAGAAAAGAAATTAACGCTCTAAAACACGAGCTGGAGTTATTTATCGATGCGATTCGTTTTGACCGCATTCCACAAGTTACGGCAGACGACGGCTTACGTGCGCTTGAAGTTGCACACGCAATCATAGAAAAAATCGGAAAACAACAAATCACTAGCACATTATAATTAGTTGATAAATTCTGAATGATTAAGAAAACAAAATACATCAAAATCAAGAACGAGCTTATAAAAAAAATAGGCGAAATCGCCGATAAAAACGATACGGTTGCGTTCGTAGTTGGTGGTTATGTTCGCGATAAATTATTAGGAAAGGAAATTAAAGACATCGACATTATGGTAATCGGTGACGGAATAACTCTGGCTAATCAGGTTGCCAAAGTTTTCGGTATTCACAAAGTAATTACTTATGAAAAATTCGGAACTGCTATGCTTCCCATAGATGACGGGAAGGTTGAATTTGTATCTGCAAGAGAAGAATTATACGAGCAAGGTTCGCGTAAACCGTTCGTCATAAAAAGTTCGCTTGAGGAAGATCTATCGCGCCGTGATTTTACGATTAATGCCTTAGCTGTTTCCATCAACGAAAAACAATACGGAAAGATTGAAGACCCATTCAATGGCGAAGTGGATTTGAAGAACCGAATAATAAGAACGCCACTCGACCCCGAAAAAACTTTTAATGACGACCCATTGCGCATAATGCGCGCAATCAGGTTTGCTTGCGAGTTGCAGTTTGAAATTCAGGAAGATACGTTGCGAGCAATTGAGAAAATGAAAGACCGGCTCAGCATCGTTTCTCAAGAACGGATTACCGACGAATTTTTCAAAATTCTTGCATCACCCAAACCTTCTACAGGTTTACTGCTGCTGCACGAAACAGGTGTTGCTAAAATTATATTTCCTGAGCTGAGCGATATGGCCGGCGTTGACCAGCGCGATGATTATCACCATAAAGACGTCCTGCTTCACACATTAAAAGTCGTTGACTCGATAGCTGAATGGACTGAAGATGTGTGGTTGCGCTTCGTCGGACTTGTGCACGATATTGCAAAACCCCGGACGAAAGATTTTAAGCCGGGGATAGGTTGGACTTTTCACGGACACGAAGAAATCGGCGCGCGTATGATGAAAGGAATTTTCAGACGGATGCGTTTACCGATGGGCAAGCTTCCTTACATAACAGCACTCGTGCGGCTGCATTTGAGACCGATGGTATTGGTTTCAGAAGAGATAACCGATTCGGCAGTGCGTCGTGTTTTGTTCGAAGCCGGTGATTTGATAGATGATCTGATGATACTTTGCAGAGCGGATATCACATCGCAGAATCCGAACAAAGTTTCGAAGTATCTTAAAAATTACGATAATGTCATCGAAAAGATGAAAGAAGTAGAAGAAAAAGATAGGATGCGTAATTGGCAACCACCTGTTCGCGGAGATGAGATTATGCGCATTTGCGGTTTGGAGTCGGGAAAAACTGTCGGCATTTTGAAAAAAGAAATCGAAAATGCTATATTAAACGGCAGTATCCCTAACGAACACGATGCAGCAATAGAATATTTATACAAGATCAAAGATAAAATATTATCAGAAATCCAGTCGCACGATTGAAACTTTTTACTTTCTAATTCGTCAAACAATTGACTTTTATTAAAATTAAACATACGGAGACATTGTAAATGCACCGAAAATTCTTAGTTGTTATGGCATTCCTGTTGATTACAGGTTTTGCACACAGCCAAACGAGTAAATTGATAAACTTAGAGAAGGCGATCGACATCGCATTAGAACGCAACCTCTCTACTCTACAAGCAAAAAATAATGTGGAATCACAAATGAGCTCAAGGCAGCCGGCAATTGGCGGTTTGTTACCATCTTTAAGTGCGAGCGGAGGTTTTCAACGGAATCAGTATTGGAGGCCCCCCACGGGTTCCACTCAACAATACATTCCGGGTATTGGAATTATTGATGTCCCCGGTTCGTCGGGTTATTCAGCTGCAAGCTCATACTCGAGTTCAATATCGAGTAACGTTACTCTATTCAACGGTTTTGCTAACATTGCAAATCTCAACAGGGCGGATGCAAACATCAGGTCTGCAGAATATTCTTATAACCGGGTTAAAGAAAGTACAATTTATCAAACCCATCAACTCTTTTTGAATGTCGTACGTACTTATGAATTATTAAAAGTTAACGAGGAGAATTTAAAAAGAAGCCGCAGACAATTAGAGAGAATCGAGGAGACGAATAAAGTAGGGTCCGCTTCTCTTGCCGATGTTTATCGCCAGCGTGTAACTACGGGCAACGACGAGTTGGCGTTAATTAATGCGCAGAACAATTACGAGAAGTCGAAAGCCGATCTTCTGCTTTTTCTTGCTATAGACGATCACATCGGTTACGATTTCGACATCAGCGGTGTACCAACGGATATTGATACAGTAGAATTTGACATCGTAAATAAACAGTATTCTAACTTCGATGAACTTTTGAAACAAGCAACCGAATCGAGGTCGGATTACTTAGCGTCTATTCAAAACTTAAACGCATCAAGCTCGAATCTCACAGTCGCGCAGTCTGGTCTTTATCCGACTGTTTACGGTAATGCTTCATACGGAATGAATAATAAAGAATTTTCTAAAATCTCCGATAATAAAAGTTTAACATTGGGATTGGGTGTCTCTTTGTCAATTTTTAACGGCTTTCAAACACAGAATGCAATCGAGCAAGCAAAAATTTCAAAAAAGAATTCTGAGAATCAGTTAAATCAAACGGGAAGACAGATTGCTGTCGATATCCAAAAAGCCCGGCTCGACCTCGAAGCGGTAGAGAAGCAAGTTAAAGTTACACAAGCGAGTGTATTTTCCGCAGAAATGGATAGGAAAATTGCAGAAGAAAAATACAACTTAGGCGCGGGAACACTTTTAGATTTGTTGATTGCTAATGCAAATTACACTAATGCCCAAAGCAATAAAGTCAATGCGGTTATAGGATACCTTCTTGCCAAAAAGCAGATGGAATTTGTTTTGGGAACTATTTCAAATTAAAAATTATCTTTTGAGGAATTTTAAAAATGGCAAATAACAAAAAATCGAAAAGAAAAAAAATAATAATATTTTCAATAGGTGGAATTCTATTGATCGCTCTGGTTTTAGTCATCGTGCTCGAAAGTAAGAAAGTGCCGATAATACCTGTTCAGATTGAAGATGTTAAGAAGCGTATTATAACACAAATAGTAACAGCCACGGGTAAAATTTATCCCGAGATACAAGTTATCATTACTCCCGAAGTCAGCGGTGAAGTAATAAGCTTGCCGGTCAGAGACGGTCAGAAAGTCAAAAAGAATGATTTGCTTCTAAAAATAAAACCGGATTTTTATACAGCGAGACGCGATCAAATGGCGGCAGGAGTTGCATCAAGCGGCGCTACCCTGCAACGCGCTCAAAATGATTATAGACGCATCAAAGATCTTTTCGAGAAAAAGTTAGTCTCCGACGCTGAACTCGACCAATCAAAAACTGCATACGAAGTAGCAAAAGCCGGTTATGAACAAGCTCAAGCAGCACTGAACCAAACCGACGAAGATTTAAGAAAAACCACAATCTACTCACCGATGCAAGGTACAGTAACTCAGCTAAAAGTTGAGTCAGGTGAAAGAGTTCTGGGTACGAGTCAATTTCAGGGAACTGCTGTGATGACTATTGCTGATTTATCGAGAATGGAATGCCGGGTTGACGTGGGGGAGAATGACATTGTTCTAATTTCAATCAGTGATACTGCGCGTATAGATATAGATGCGTTTCCTAATAGAAAATTTATCGGTGTAGTTTATGAAATCGCTAACACGGCAAAGACAAAAGGTTTTGGGACACAAGAAGAGGTAACGAATTTTGAAGTGAAAGTTCGAATAATAGATAAAGACGTTATTCTGCGTCCCGGTATGTCTATGACTGCAACAATCGAAACAGAGACGCACGAAAATGTTATCGCAGTTCCAATTCAATGTGTAACAACGCGACAGCCGAAAGTGGGAAAAATTGAAAAGCAGGAAGAAGAATCATCGGATGTAAAAGTTCTTAGCCTTGAAAAAATGAAACAAAAATCAGAAACCTCGGCTAAAGAAGTCGTGTTTTTAAGTAACGACGACGGCACAGCTAAAATGATTGAAGTTAAACGAGGAATCTCGGATGATTTATACATCGAAATTACTGAAGGTCTCAAAGAAGGTGATAAAGTTATCACCGGAAGTTTTAAAGCTATCAGTAGAGAACTCGAAGACGGGTCGAAAATTAAAACAGAAACAGATAAAAAATGGAAATAATAAATCTGAAACAGATTAAGAAAATTTATGATATGGGTGGAGCCGAAGAAGTACAAGCTCTGCGCGGCGTTGATGTTATAATCGGGAAGAACGAGTATGTTGCAATTATGGGACCTTCGGGGTCGGGTAAATCGACCTTGATGAATATTATTGGTTGTTTGGACACGCCTACCTCGGGTTTGTACGAATTCAATAAAATAAATGTCAGCGAAATGAACGACGACCAACTGGCAAAAATACGAAACAAAGAGATCGGTTTTGTTTTTCAAACTTTTAATCTGCTCGCGAGGTCAAATGCTTTGCATAACGTCGAGTTACCGTTGATATACGCAGGAATAAATAAAGCTACAAGAAGACAACTCGCAAAACAAGCTCTCGACCAAGTCGGTTTAGCCGACCGTATGATGCATAAACCTAATGAACTCTCCGGCGGTCAGCGGCAACGCGTGGCGATTGCCCGCGCGCTCGTAACAAATCCGTCAATCATACTCGCCGATGAACCGACAGGTAATCTCGACACGAAGACGGGTGATGAATTAATGACTTTGTTAGCAGAAGTTCATCAGCAAGGTAACACGATTATTTTAGTTACACACGAAGAATATATTGCCGAGCACGCAAAAAGAATTATTCGATTGAGAGATGGTCATATCGAGTCCGACACGATAGTTGAGAACAGATAATTAGTGAACGGGATATGAATTTTATAAGTGAAATAACCGAGGGTTTAGGTATTGCTTTTAACGCAATCCGAGCAAACAAGATGCGGTCGGTATTGACTACATTAGGTATCGTAATCGGAATTGTTTCGGTAACTCTAATGGCGACAGCAATAGAAGGTGTGGATAGGAAATTTGAGGAAAGCGCATCAGCTTTTGGAGCAGATGTGCTTTACATACAAAAATTTCCGTGGGTAGGTCACGGAGACTGGTGGACATATCGAAACAGAAAAGATATAACTGTAGATATTGCGGACGACATTGAAAGACAAGCCACACTTGTCGAAGCTGTCGCACCTAGCGTTGTAACTGTTAGACCTGCACAATTCGGCGATAGAGTGGTGACGAATGCTTTTCTTACAGGAACCACAAATCAATACGTAAATACTTCCGGAACATCTTTGAAAGACGGCAGATTTTTTTCGCAAGAAGAATCGAACGGTGGAAGACCTGTATGTGTTGTGGGTGCGAACATCGCGGAGAATCTTTTTCCGAACGAAGACCCAATCGGAAAAATGATTAAAGTTGGTGGGAAACCTTATAGAGTTCAAGGAGTGTTTGAGAAGCAGGGTGGACTTTTCGGAATTTTCACCTCGGACAACCGAGTATTTATTCCCATCAAATCTTTTATGTCAAGTTTTGGCTCCAGACGAGATATTACAATACAAGTTAAAGCTTCGAGCATGGCAGATATTGAGGATGTCAAAGAAGAGTTAAGAGGAATTGTACGGAAGTCAAGGATGCTGAAACCGTCTCAAGCAGACGATTTTAATATCAACCAACAAGAGTTATTAACAGAAACATTCGGAGCAATTACTGCGGTAATTGCTGCCGTCGGTTTCTTCATCACCGGATTAGCGCTGTTCGTCGGTGGTATAGGTATAATGAACATTATGTTTGTATCGGTTACGGAAAGGACAAAAGAAATCGGTATCCGTAAAGCGATCGGCGCCAAACGGAGAACAATTCTTCTGCAATTCTTAATCGAATCATCTATAATTTGTTTGTTCGGTGGTTTGTTGGGACTGATTGTCGCCTATCCGCTTAGTCTGATTGCCAATCAGATTTTACCTACAGCTATGCCGCTCGAAGTAGTCGCAATTGCTATAATAATTTCCCTTTTAGTTGGCGTGATATCTGGCTTTTTACCGGCTTACCGGGCTTCACGCCTTAACCCAGTAGATGCGCTGAGGTATGAATAATGCATAAATTTTTTGAAACAATATTTTCGGAAGTTAAAGAAAGTTTTTTAATGGCTATTAACGCCATTCGCGTAAACAAACTCAGGTCGATTTTAACTTTACTCGGAATTGCAGTTGGCGTTTTTTCAATCATTGCAGTTATGACAGCGATGGGTGTATTAGTTAATTCCGTCGAAAGTGGAATGACGATGTTGGGTTCGCACACTTTTCAGGTACAACGATTTCCGGCTTTTCAGATGGGAGATGGCAGCCGCGTGAAATACCGCAACCGGAAAAAAATTACTTTGCAACACGGGATGGCTGTTAAGCAGCATGCATCTCTTGCTGAAGCGGTAGGTCTCGAAGCATGGGAGTACGGTAAAGTTGTCAAATCTGTTAAAGGAGTATCAACTAACCCTAATGTGCAATTAGCCGGAGAAGACATCGAAGGTTTTGTAACAAACAACTGGTCAATCTCAGAAGGCAGGTTATACACTGAAGACGAATTGGCAAGCGGAAGAAATATTGCAGTTATAGGACAGGATGTAGTGACTAAACTATTTCCGAAATCCGACCCGCTTGGCGAATCAATCAGAATTGACGGACAATTATATTCTGTCATCGGAGTAATAGAAAAAAAAGGACAACTATTGGGAGGAAGTCAGGATAATTTTATAGTTATACCACTTAACACATTCTTCAGAGTTTATGGTAAAGAGCGCGACCTACACATTATGGTTCAAGCAAAAAATCCGGAGGTGTACGAAGATTGCATCGAACAAGTCCGCGGTATATTGCGCGCTGCGCGGCAAGTTCCCCCTGGCGGAGAGGACGATTTTCATATCTTCTCAAACGAATCTCTTATCCAACAATTCAATGATGTAACTTATTACGTCCGGCTCGGCATTATGCTCATCAGCATGATTGCATTAATTGCTGCGGGGGTAGGCATAATGAACATAATGCTCGTTTCAGTGACTGAGAGAACGCGAGAAATTGGTATTAGAAAAGCTGTCGGCGCACGCAAGAGCAACATCTTAACTCAATTCATACTCGAAGCTATTATCCTATCGGAAGTCGGAGGTGTTATAGGAGTTCTTTTAGGTGTTTTAGGTGGAAATATCGCCGCACTGTTAATGAGTGTCCCACCGATAATTCCTTATGATTGGGCAATCATCGGGCTTGTAGTTTGCTCGCTCGTAGGACTTGTTTTTGGCGTATATCCGGCGTGGAAGGCTGCAAACCTCGACCCAATCGATGCGTTGAGATACGAATAACTCATTTAGAAGGAAACCTTCTACCCGCCTCATTTTTGCTTCCTACCTTAAATATTACTATATTACTCCGAAAAAATTTAAGAAATCTTTGAATATTGAAGAAAATAGTTATCGCAATAGATGGTCCTGCAGCATCGGGCAAGTCAACAACCGCAAAACTTACCGCTGAAAAGTTGAATTATCTTCATATTGATACCGGCGCTATGTATCGCGCCCTTACTCTTAAAGTTATTGAGAATAATGTAAATCCCGAAGACGAAACTTCAGTTTACGATACCGTTAAAAATTGTGTTATCGAATTTGACCGCAACAAAAATGCGATGCTTGTGTTTTTAGACGGGAAGAACGTTACGGAAGCTATTCGTAACCGCGAGGTTACCAGAAACGTGAGCGCTGTAAGCAGC
>JAHJRJ010000301.1 GCA_018830765.1 Bacteroidota bacterium
CTATATAAACTAATTCTCGAAGAAAGTTTACCAATAGAAGAAACACTCGAGTATCAATTCTTTTCAAAACGTCAAGATGTGAAATCATCCAAAGGTTTCATCAAAGAGTTCGATACAAAATTAGAAGATAAAATATCGAAGCTAATAGATTATAAAGTTAATAATGAGAAAACATTAGCCGATTCGGTTCGCGAAGTTCTTGGGTTACCTGTAAACGAAATAAACGACAGTGAAGCAATCGATTTAGTTCTCAATCCTAAAAAAAATCATCTGTTTGGCGAGTCGCTTGTATTGTCCACTCATTCGAAGCTTATGAGAACACTTTTTCATCCGTCTTACACATTCCGGAAAAAGCTAAGCCACACTGCGGATTCACAAGATCAACGTCACCGTATGACGCCAGCATCCAGACCAATTTTAAACTCGCACTTAACTGACTCACCGGATTATATAACTCCTGAATTAATCAAATGCGACGACCGTATTCAACGTTTTTATGATGAGGTAATGGTAAAAACTTGGGAAGGTATTAATAAATTGAAGTCGCTCGATGTTCCAGATGAGTTTATACTGTATCTGCTGCCAAATGCATTTCCAATTCGCTTTACAGAATCATCCGATTTTTTAAACCTTCATCATAAACATGTAATGCGGTTATGTTATAACTCGCAGGAAGAAATCTGGAGAGTTTCGCTCGAAGAAGCCAAACAAATTAAAGAAATCAACCCGAATATCGGAAAGTATCTGCTACCGCCGTGCACAATCCGTTCAATTGCGAATTCGACTCCGATATGTCCGGAGGGAGAGAGGTTTTGCGGTGTGAAGGTGTGGAAATTAGATACTAAAGAGTATAATCGCACTATTTAAAAGCTGTTACTCGTTTGCTTATTGTTTATTGAATAACGATATTATTTATGGATTTTTAGTTTTGATAAGCATATGAAATTAGAAGGATATTTAATATCAAAGATTAAAGACTTTTTTAAAGATAAACCTGTTTTAAAAGCATATCTTTTTGGATCATTCAGACGAGGCGAGGCTGATGAGAATAGTGATATCGATATTTTGGTTGAATTAGACTATTCTCAACCTATCGGAATAGAGTTTGTACGCATGAAGTTGGAATTGGAGGATATATTGAAGAGGAAAGTAGATCTACTTTCTGAAAGAGCAGTCTCAAAATACATCAAACATTATATTGAAAATGAAAAACTGTTGATTTATGAAAAATGAAATTGGGGACAAAGCTCGACTTCACCATATTTTTGATGCGATTCTTGAAATAGAGACTTACATTAAAAAATCTTCTTTTGAAGACTTTCAAAATAATTCAATGATGCAATTTGCTTGTATAAAACAATTAGAAATCGTTGGGGAAGCTGCAAATCGATTATCTGATCATTTCAAAAATCTTTATACCGAAATAGAATGGCGCGAAATAGTTGGCATGAGGAACATATTAATTCACGAATATTTTGGTGTTGATGAAAAGATAGTTTGGGGAATTATTAACAGGGATATTCCAGAGTTAAAAATTAAGGTTGAGCAAATTCTTGACCGGATATAAATTTTATCAAGTATTAAAACACACACTAATCTCTTTTCAATCCATTTTATGTAAAAATTTGACTTAACGAAAGAAATTAACATGGCAATTATTTTAAACGGATCAGAATTAACAATAGAAAAACTTGTTCATATCGCTCGCCTTGGCGAAAAGGTAGAATTATCTCCTGAAGCGCTTCAAAGAATTAAAGCTTGCCGTGCGATGCTTGAAGAAAAAATCCAAGCTCGCGAGATCATGTATGGAGTTAACACCGGTATCGGAGAATTCTCGGAGGTCGTATTAACCGATGATCAGGTAAAACTATTCCAAAAGTATCTAATTTACAACCATGCGGCTGGTATCGGCGAACCTGCACCCATCGAATATGTTCGCGGTGCAATGGCTGGCAGAATTAACGTGCATGCACATGGGAATTCTGGTTGCAGACCCGAGATAACACTAACGCTTGTTGAAATGCTGAATAAGGAAGTAACACCGGTTGTTTGTCAGAAGGGGTCGGTTGGTGCTTGCGGAGACCTTGCGCCGATGTCTCAAATAGCACTACTAATGATGGGAGAGGGAGAAGCTTACTACAATGGCGAACGACTTCCAGGCAAGGTTGCATTGGAGAGAGCCGGTATTCCAATCCCTGGACTCGAAGCCCGCGATGGTTTAGCAACAATCAACGGTTC
>JAHJRJ010000302.1 GCA_018830765.1 Bacteroidota bacterium
GAAAATCGTTTCTTGAGTGAGGAAAATTATTATGAGAGAAATAACGACACAAATAACAACCTTAACTAAAAACGGTTTGACAGATTTTTTTGATTGGACTGCCATTTAGTATAGATTGTAAACAATGGTTAAATTCCAAACTAAATCGTTTTGAATTTGCTTATGTGTATAGATATTAAATCTACCGATTAGATCTAAATTCGAAATTATCGAGTATTGGGCGCCGAGGTCGAAAACTCCTCTCTGAATATCGCCGAAAGTTGACCTGATTCCGGCATCTATCCGTAGTCTATTTTCAAGCAGACGATAATTAGCAGATATTGAAGCCGACGTGTAATTTATTTTATTAGTTTTTATAGAATCTGGCTTACCGAATGAACTTAAGTAGCTACTATTATTAACCGAAACATTTAACATAGTCTGCAATGGAATCGAGTAAATAGTATTTATACCTAAAGAAACCGAATTATTTTTTGTATCTAAATTCCGTTTAGTAAAGTCGTCACGTTTCGAAGTTCCAAAATAAAAAATTATATTTTGCTTCCCCAAGAGTGTAAAGTTGTATCCGAGTTGAAAAAATATGCGGTTCATGTTGTCGTCCATCGCTGCTGTGCTATCGTGCGGAAGACTATTCAGTGTAGTGACGTACGTGTAACCTAAAGAAATATTAGGGAGGATTACCGATGGATAGTAAGATACCATAGTGTTCAGGGTCGAATATTTCGTCTGAGCAAGTTTAGTTTTTGCGGTGTTGTCTTCGAGTTTTTCATATCCCACTGATAATAGAAACCGGTTGTTGAACAATCGCAACCTATCATTGATGTTGAAACCGCTGACATCGGTTCGGATATAAGGTTGACCGAACGACTCGAAGCTTTCACCCCGGCGGATGTATGTTAATCTCAGTTTGTTGTTAAAGTAGTTTAAATTTAAAGCGCCTTCGTACGCGAGAGTTGTAAGATTTTTAAACGAAAGCGGAACTATATATCGGTTCACAGTTATCAAATTCGAAAAAACATCCCTCACAGTTCGAAGCATATCGCGGTCTTCTTTGCTCATTGACTTGAAAACCGAATCGATTTCTTCATCTGTGATGTCGCCTCCTGCTATATCGTTATTAGTGGCGGAGAACGCGACCTGAGCGGTTAATTCTATTCGACGTTTATCTAAAACAAATAAAAAATCTGAACCCAAAACCAAATTTTCTTGCGGCATCAAGCCATATCTGATAGAATTTTTATCATCCTTTGATTTCAAGAAACTGAAGCCCAGCAAGAAATTTTCACCCTTGCCGAAACTCGGTCTAACAGCTAAAAGATTTCGCGTAAACGACCCCCTATGGTCCATCCTCGCCCAGGTAAGCGTGTCGGGTTTAAAATACGTCTTTGTCCGGTCACGTCCGACAAGTGAATCGGGGATATCACGCGTAATCTTGCTCTCTATTTTCCTGTCGGTCTCACCGTAAACTAAATCAATATTAAAAAATCCAATTTTTAAATTCGTCGTCAATCCTCGTACCCTTTTACCATTAAGGATTAAATTAGGCAAAGCCGGATAGCTATCACCGAAACCGACTTTCAACCAGGGAAGCTCGGCGCCGATGAAATAACGGTTTTGCGGCTGACGGTCAGATTTTTCTTCGTTAGTTGCATACACTCTTCCGTTTATTTTCAACATACGGTATTCCCCAGAGGCGTTAACGCTTCCACGGTTGTATGAGTTAGTCAATCCTGCAATATTTTCGTTTCTGGTTTCCATCTGAATGGAAGCACGGTAGTTTATATTATCGGTAACGCTCCCAACTATAAAATCCGGTATCAAGGTAAATTCTCTCGTCTCGGTTCCAACAGACTTGCCGGTAATGTCGAATATTTCTAATCGAATCCAGTGCTTACCTACGTTTAATGAAGTTCCGAAATTATCCGGGCGTACGACCAACATATCTTCGCTCTGAATAGCATAACTCGTAACATCTTCTTCGTCGATAAATATTTTTGTTTTCGATAAATTTAATTTAATTCCGCCGTCATATAAATAAAATGCTACCAGTAAATCTTCCTTACTTACATTCTCAGAGGATTCCGGACTTATCCAAATAACCTCATAACTTTGACTTTCGGAAGGAATGATTTCTAACTTTAAAGGATGTTCCGCCGGATTTTCGATAGGAAAAGTTGTAAACGTTTCAACATTGCTTTCGTAAATAATCAAATAATATTCTACGAATGGTGGGCTTGTTTGTCCGGTGGGAATCGTGACTGATACATTGTTGCCGGTAATTGACATATCTAATCTTTTATATTCCGATTGTCCGAACGAACGGTAAGCGATCTCGATTTTGTCTATGTTAGCGCCGGGCATTAACTCAGCCGTAATCGTGACAGGTTCTTTTTCGTTTGAGGGTTTTGCTTCTATTCTCAGAATTTTATCGCTTATCTGTGCCCCAAGAATCCCGGGATATACAATCATTAAAAGAAAAACAAATAATCGTTTCATGAAAAATCAACAAATCATTCTTTGTATTTTATTTTTAAGTCGCTCTTGTTGCCTTCTTGATCTTTCAACTCAAATTTCAGCTCATTCTCTTTCTGCTCATCGCCCGCCTTCAGCGCTATATCGACGCTGTTAAGCTCTTCGTTTGTAGCGTCCCGTACATTCATCACTCCGTCGGGGTATGAGAAGGCTATCTTCCCGCCAGCAATATCCTGTTCTTCTCCAGATTTGATATTATTTAAATTGACTATACCTTCCGTAATAATCAACATGTCAACCTCAACTTGATGATTAAACAACCCTTTTGTTCCTCGTATCGAAGCCACCGAGGTAGGCGATTTGAATGTGTACTGTTCGTTTTGTTGTTGGGTTATATTAAACCCGACTGCGCCGTGAATTATCTGAAAATCGTTTATTGTTGCCTTCTGCTCTCTTTCACCCAACATTATCAGTTCGGAGTTTTCTTGAAGACGTATCATACTTTTATCTGTGAATTTTATAACGGCTACCGAGCTTTCCCCAGTACGGATATTATCGTTGGAAAGCAACGCATCACCTTTTGCAGCCCTCTTCCAATCTGTTTCAGCAGCTTTTTTTTCTACCAAATTAATTACTTTGAAGAAAACTCCTAACGAAGTTTTTCCAGATTGGAATCCGTATGCGGAAATTAAATAAAAGCTGATTACAATCAAGAGTGTTTTATAGTTATATAACTTTTTCATGGCAGACTCCGTTTGTTATTCGATAGTTACATTACTGACATTACCGGAATTATCTTTTAAAAATTCGAGTATCTCTGTCAGCTCGGCATGGGTTAACTGTTTATTGTTCAGGTAAAACACTTCGGTCGGTGTTAATTCGTCTTCTTTTATTTTATCGAAAACTTTTTTCCATTTACTCCCAAGTATTAGTTCAAGCTGGTCGAGAAGTTCCAACCTCAGCGCCGGAGAAGTTTCGTCGGCAACTTTAAACTCAGCAATCGGACTCTGTATTTGCCCGTAACCCCCTGTTTCCAAAAATTTTCCGACTATTTTCCAAACATAAGATTTACCCTTCTGCAACGGGCGTATATTTGTTGAAGGATACTGAAAAGAATTTTGTCTGCCGATAAAAGTATTATGGTAAACCAGTGGTAACTTCGAAATGGCTTCTTCCCTGCTTGCCCCCGGAGATTTTTCGTTTATTGTTAATTCCACCTCTCTACCATCAAAGTTCCATTCGAATAACGGGAACTCATTAGTCAATTCACCGTCTCTCGGTGAACGTAATTCTACTTGGGTAAAACTCTCAAGCACTAAAGAGATATCTTTGCTCGTTCGAACTTTTGGGTTTACAGCATCAGCGACGTTTATTTTGAAGATATACTCTCCGGGCGGAAATCTTCCAGAGGCAAGCACAGGTTCGATGATATTATTTCTTACCTCACTGCTTATTTTAAAATTCCGGATAATGATAGAATTCCCAAAGTCTAAATTGGTTATGGTTTTTACCCTCTCCACCGGGAAAGGTTCAGAGTAAAACCCGTCGCCTTCTAAAAGCTCTATTTTCCCCCCGTCTTTCAAATTAGCAATGATTTTACAGTCAATAAATTTCACTTCGCGGATTTCCGGATTTATTACTTCTATTGTAATCGTGAAAAGCCATATCGTATTTTGGAAATTTTGAAAATCCAATTGAGAGGGTAAAATTTGCTGGATATCCGCGTTTGTTACAGTTAACTTTATGTTTTCGTTGTCCTGACTCGGAGCCTCAGAGTGGATAAATAGAAATGATATAGCTATACAAAGATACAGAATACGTTTGTTTCTCATATAACCTCCAATTTTTAACTATTGATTAAAATATA
>JAHJRJ010000303.1 GCA_018830765.1 Bacteroidota bacterium
AAAATTGAAGGCAATAAGCATAGAAAGCTATGGGAAAGATTTCACAGAAAAAATCGCTTGCAAACTAGCCGATAATATAACTTTTCGCACAGAAACAGAAGAAGACGTCAGAAAATTTATTAGAAAAATTTTAAATAAAGAGGATTAAACACTTTGTGTCCTTTGTGGCTTCTTAGGGTACTTTGTGGTGAAAACAATAATGATAACCAAAAAGAAAAAAATAAAAGTCGGAATAATCTTCGGTGGCAGGTCTGCCGAACACGAAGTATCGTTAGTCTCTGCAACATCAGTTATCAACGCACTCGATAAGAAGAAGTACGAAATCGTTCAAATCGGCATCACACTCGACGGACGATGGATTAGCTCTCCCGACGCGCTTAGTGCTTTAAAAATAAGAAAGAATATTGACCGGCAAACTCAAAAAGTTATTATACCCGACCCGAACCACCGCTCTTTGATAAAATTGTTCTCAAGAAAATTAGAGGAAGAAAAGCTCGATGTCGTCTTCCCCGTTCTTCACGGAACATTCGGTGAAGATGGAACGATACAAGGATTATTAGAGATGGCGAACATACCGTATGTTGGCGCTGGTGTTCTCGCTTCATCAGTTGCAATGGATAAAATTATAGCCCGCCGGTTATACAAAGCTGCTGGCATTCCAGTAACTCCCGATATCTGGTTTTTATGGAAAGATTATAATGATTCAAAAATTAGAATAATTGAAAAGATTGAAAAAGATTTAGGATATCCTTGCTTTATTAAGCCTTCCAACACTGGTTCAAGCGTCGGTATTTCAAAGGCGCACAACCGTAGAGAACTTATTAAAGCAATTGAACTTGCCGCTGAGTACGATAGAAAAATTTTAGTAGAGAAGTCGGTTGAAAATGCTCGCGAGATAGAAGTGAGTGTGTTGGGCAACGATAATCCGGTTGCTTCCGTTTCCGGAGAGATTATTCCCTCGAATGAGTTTTACGATTACAATGCAAAGTACGTTGACGGAAAATCTCAATCGAAAATTCCTGCCAAGCTGCCTAAGAATATTGTAAAGAAAATACAAGAGTATGCAATACGTGGGTACAAAGCTGTCGATTGCTCGGGCATGGCTCGTGCAGATTTTCTCGTCGATAGCAAAACAAACAAAATTTACCTCAGCGAACTAAACACAATTCCCGGCTTTACATCAATAAGCATGTATCCGAAATTATGGGAAGCGTCGGGAATTCCGTATCCAAAATTACTAGATAGATTGATTGAGCTTACGCTTGAACGACACGATGAGAAAACGAAGCTAAAAACTGTTTACAAACCAAAAACTAATTGGTATAAGAGTTAAAAGAAAATCATTTCTTTGCGGCCCCTGCTCCTACTTTGCGCTATCTATGTTTCAATAACTAAGTTCAAACCGAAAGCATTTTTACTCGCATTACACTTTAACGCATAGATTATGATCAACGAGTATGTGTGAAGTCGCACATCCGTTATTTTATTGCATACCTAACGAACCCTTTTGCTTTTATTAAAAGTTTTTGGGCTTGATTTTTATCTACGTCCTTCACAATCATTACGATTGCTGTTTTGATGTGTCTGTCAGCTTGCTTTAAATATTTTGCTGCTGTGTTGTAATCAATACCTGTTACCATCATCAAAACTCGTTTTGCACGCTCTTCCAATTTGCGGCTGTTCATCTTCAGGTCAACCATCATATTGCCGTAAACTTTGCCGAGTTGAATCATCGTTGCGGTTGTCATCATATTTAAAACTAATTTCTGCGCCGTTCCGGATTTCATTCGTGTCGAACCCATTATTACCTCAGGACCAACCTCAGGACAAATAGCTACATCGATATTTTTTCTTAGGTCGAAAAAGTCTTTATGCCTCAGTATGCCTCTCGGATTGGTTGTAATGATGATTGTTTTGCATCCGGTTGATTTCGCGTATTTTAACGCCGACGCAACAAACGGCGTTCTAAAACTCGCAGCTATACCACATACAATATCCTTCTTGTTCAATCCTATTTTCTTTAATGCCGTGACGGCATCTTCCTCATTGTCTTCTGAGCCTTCCTGCGAGTGGAAAACTGCTTTTGTCCCGCCGGCGATTATTGCCTGCACTAACTGGGGATTTGTTCCGTAAGTAGGCGGGATTTCAGCCGCATCTAAAACGCCTAAACGACCGCTTGTACCAGCACCAACGTAGATTAGCCGCCCACCGGATTTTATCGCTTTGACAATCAGTTCAACCGCTCGAGCAATATACTTAAGCTCATTTCGGACCACAATGGGAACGGTTGTATCTTCATTGTTTATTACTCGAAGCAATTCTTCAGTCGATAAACTATCAAGATTATGTAACAACGAGTTGCGTTGTTCTGTCGTGAGCAAAGCAAGTTGGTCAAATAATTTTTTGTTTTTGGGCAAGAAAACCTTTAAAGTTTTTTTATTAATATAAAGAGTGAAAAGCAAATATCAAATTCTTGGGAAAGGTGGGAAAATATAACGTTTGAATAATTGAGCAAGCGTAGCGATAGCGGATTTCTTTCGTCTGTGCTTTATTTACACCGAAAATCTTACAACTACAATTTTTTTGTCTTCCAAAACCGTAGTATCTATTCCAGCAATAATTAAATCCTTAACGTCAATTTCTTTGTACTTGCCGTAAAGCTTGGCTTGTTTGATCTCTTTTTCTAAATCTCCTCCCTTTAGTGCAATGAGGACTGAACTTAAAGTACTTGTTCCACCCTTTTTTATCAGCGGATACGACCATTTAATTAAATCTTTTAGTGGGGCAACCGCCCTACTTATAACGATATCGTAATGATTTAGATGTTCTTTGCCTAAATCTTCCGCACGAGACCAAATAGCTTTCGTTCGAAGTAATCTGAGTTTTTGTACAAATTCATTGATAGCGTCAATCTTTTTCTTTATTGAATCGACGAGCGTTAAATCGATATCGGGTCGGAGAATTTTTACTGGTATCCCCGGCAATCCACCACCGGTACCTAAATCAAGAATTGTAACATTTTTGGGAAAACTAAATTTAAAAAGGATCGAAATAGAGTGGATGATATGACTTTCCCATACTTTTTCTGTATCCTTCCTGGAAATTAAGTTAACAACCTTATTCTTTTCTAAAAGCAAATCAACATAAGTCGCCATTTGGTCTATTTGGGTATCGTCAACTTCAATCCCATTTAGGTTTGCAATTTTCTTTAAAAAAAGTTTGTCTTGATTTGACTTTTCCATAAGTCCGTTTCACGTGAAACTATTAGCGATGTAAATAAACAAGCAATGCAGAAATATCAGCAGAAGTTACACCTGGAACTCTAGAAGCTTGTCCTATTGATTGCGGCTTTATCTTGTTTAACTTTTCCCTACCTTCTTTCGAAACCGCTTTCATCCTATTAAAATCGTAATCTGCGGGTATTTGGACGGATTCCAATTGCTCGAACTTCTTTATCTGCTCATTCTGCCGATTTATATACCCCTCATACTTTATTTCGATTTCAATCTGTTCCAAAACCTGGTTTCTGAGTCGTTCGCCTAACGATCTAATACTCTCAGTAAATTCAATATTCCTCACTGATTGTAAATTCAACAGGTCTTCAATTTTAGTATTTGTTCGCTTAAGTGCTTGATATAAACTATCTTTTTGGCTAAATGGCATTTCGTTGACTGTCGCTAAGTAGGTATTCATTTCATCCAATGATATCACGTTTGATTTTAGAAATTTTATGGTTTCCGCAATAACAACTTCCTTTTCTCGTAACCGTAAAAACACAGTTTCAGGTATCAACCCAAATTTATACCCATATTTCATCAACCTTCTATCGGCGTTATCTTGACGTAGGATCAGTCTGTATTCTGCTCGTGAAGTAAACATCCTGTATGGTTCATCCGAGCCAATGTTTATTAAATCGTCTATTAGAACACCGATATAGGCTTCCGAACGTTTCAATATAAATGGGTTTTGATTTTGAATCTGTAAAGCCGCATTAATACCGGCAACAATACCCTGAGCTGCGGCTTCTTCATACCCGGACGTACCGTTAATTTGCCCTGCAAAATATAAACCCTTTACGAGCTTAGTTTCTAAAGTGTGTTTTATTTGATATGTTGGAAAGAAGTCGTATTCAACTGCGTAACCGGGACGTAATAGCTTTACATTTTTTAAACCCGGTATTGTTCGGAGGGCTTTTTCCTGTATGTCGGCAGGAAGGCTTGAAGAAAAGCCGTTCACATATACAAGGTTAGTATTGTATCCCTCAACTTCTAAAAAAATTTGGTGTCTTTCTTTATCTTCAAACCGGAAAATTTTATCTTCAATTGAAGGGCAGTAGCGAGGCCCCTTTCCTTTAATAATTCCTGTAAATAATGGAGATTTATCGAATCCTGTTCTTAGTATTTCGTGTGTCTTCTGGTTTGTAAAAGTTAAGTACATCGGAATTAGCTGATTTGCGATTTTTTCCGTTTGGAAAGAGAAAGGCGTGGGTGGATTGTCGCTTTCGTGGACTTCGACTTCTGAAAGGTCGATACTGTTAAAATCAATTCTTGGCGGTGTGCCGGTTTTTAGACGACCACTTTCAAATCCTAATTTTTCGATGTTCGCAGTCAAGTTATTTGCAGCTTGCTCGCCGTAACGTCCGCCGACCGTAGAATCTAATCCGGTGTACATTATTCCTCTTAGGAAAGTTCCAGCACAAACAATTACAGCGTGTCCAAATATTATTCTTTCCTTGTGTGTTCTTATGCCCTTGGTTATTTTTTGTCCGGGACTCGATTCGTCTACTAGTACTTCATCTACGATATCTGCTAAGATGTCAAGCCGGTCTTGGTTAAAAACCTGCCGTTGCGATTCACTGGCGTATTCTTTCCTGTCAGATTGGCAGCGGGGTGACCAAACCGCAGGACCTTTGGATTTGTTAAGCATTTTAAATTGGATACCAGTAGCATCGGCAATTTTTGCCATTTCGCCGCCTAACGCATCGATTTCTCGCACCAGATGTCCTTTCGCAGTGCCACCTATTGCCGGATTGCAAGATTCTTCGCCGATTTTCGAGACGTCCATAGTTATCATTAATGTCTCTAAACCCATTCGAGCAGTAGCCAAGCTGGCTTCTATCGCCGCATGTCCGCCGCCAACGACTATTACATCATATTTATTTTTATAATTCATTAAATTCGTTTCACGTGAAACTAACTATTTGCCTATACAAAAATTTGAGAAAATGTTATTCAAAATATCATCGGTTGTAACTTCGCCTGTTATGGTTCCGAGTGAATCTATAGCTGAGCGAATATCAACTGAGATAAACTCACCGCTTAAATTATTGTTTGCGCTGTCAATCGCTAACTCTAAGCTTTTTGTGGCGCTAACCAAGGCTTGACGATGTCGTTCGTTAGATACCAATATCCCCGCCTCTGAGGGCAAAGGGATGCCCGAAAATGCTATATTAAAAATTAATTTCTTTAACTCGTGGATTCCTGTGCCCGTAATAGCAGAAATTTTTCCAATAGGGAAAACTTGAAATTGGGTTGAAATTGGGTTGTTCGAGATTGTTTCATCATCAACCAAATCAATTTTATTTAGAACAATTAAGATCGTTTTCCTTTCAAAAATCAGTTGATTTATCAATCGGATTTCATCTTCAAAAATATCTTTGCTTATATCTACTAAAAATAAGATGATATCAGATTCTTGAATTTTTTCGTGAGATCTTCTAACGCCTTCAATTTCGATAGTATCGTTTGATAACCGAATACCGGCAGTATCAGTCAATCTGAATAATGCACCATTGATTATAAAATTTTCTTCAATAATATCTCGAGTAGTACCAGGGATCGGTGTAACGATCGCGCGATCTTCTTCCAGTAATAAATTTAACAAACTTGATTTTCCGGAATTGGGCATTCCAGCGATAACCACTTTGATTCCTTCGCGATAAAGTTTACCTTGTTGATAAGTTTCTATAAGTTTTTGTAGTTCTGTTAAAATGAGACGTAATTTCTCAATTATAGAGTTTTTATCTGTTAAAACGATGTTTTCTTCAATAAAATCTAATTCTAACTCTATTAGGCTAATCAGGTGGATAAGTTGTGAATTAATGTGTATAATTTGTTGAGATAATTTGCCCTCTAATTGAGAAATTGAAACCTTGTGGGCTAAATCTGAACGAGCTTTTATCAAGTCCGCAACAGCTTCTGCTTGTGCGAGGTCGATTCTTCCATTTAAGAAAGCTCTTTTTGTAAATTCGCCCGGTTCAGCCATACGAGCGCCGCATTCCAAAATTCTTTGTAGAATTTTATTAGTTACGAACCAGCCACCATGACAATTAATTTCGACCATGTCTTCGGTGGTATAGGAATTCGGAGACCTGAAAACAGCAGCCAAAACTTCATCGAGAGCTTTTCCTTTGTCGTTTACGATGCTACCGAAATGTATTGTGTGAGGATTGGCGTCGGTAAGATGGAATTTTCCTTTAAATATTTTATCTATAAGATATAAACATCCATGACCGCTTACGCGCACTATTGAGATTGCGCCTTCGCCAACTGGGGTTGAAATTGCAGCTATTATTTCTTGATTGTAACTTGACATCGATTTTGTTTAATTTACTAAAAAATGTTCCGTGAAGCAATTGGAAGAAATCGAGCCGAATAACAATTGAACGTTTGTGCAAACGATATATTATATCTTTTTTTACCGCGAGTAACGCAGTGAGCAACAAGGTTTTTTCTTCTGCATTACCCGTGTTAAAATTTTTTAAGTTAGGTTGGTTTCACGCACAGAACACGAAGCAGACGCCGCTGAGAGAAATTAAAAACATTAAGAGACGTATCAGCCTCTATCTGAGAACGGGCGAGCGGGAATTCTTTAAAAAAAAGCCACATATATTCTATGTAGCTTGATTGTCGGAACGGTCCCGAAATCACGCTTTGCGTTCTTTCGGGATAAACGGGATTTCCCGACTTCGTGATGTTTTACATCACTTCGTCGGATTCTCAAAGTTTCATCCA
>JAHJRJ010000304.1 GCA_018830765.1 Bacteroidota bacterium
CTTGCCTCCTGCGAAATGTTGCGGCGTATAACAAGCTCCATCGAGTTAACGGCACCGGCTTGCAAGCGTCCGATATACTCGCGTGCGACTTCTAAAACATCGGGCACAAGCGCGGCAACCCCTGCAACTGTCTGCGCCTGCGAAAGTTTTTCCAACATAGCTCCCTGCATCGTCTTGATAAACTTGGGCGTGTCCTTCCTGCGAGTTTCTATACCGCGTATTTTTACTTCACCATTCCGGTAATATCCGACATACCTGTTAGCCGTCGGAAGTTGAGCATCCATCTTTGAAGCTGGGAAAAGTATCCAACTGTAAATTCCTTCGAGAGAAATATCAATCCCGACTTTTGAATCTATTTCTTTACACAATTGAATATAATCATTTTCAATCGCCCCCGGTTTCTTCAACCACATGCAATCAATGATTGCATGCAGAAGTTTGAAGCCGCGGTTTTCGGCAATTTCTTTCGCTTGCAGAATTGCATCGCGGGAAAAAGCGTTGACAGATTCGTGTGCCTCAATCTTACCGAAGCGCGCATTCTTGTATCCCAAATAACCGAAGCAAGTTACAAGCATCCACTTCAGCGCCGATTGTCGATTATCATAAACCTCCCAGAGTAGATTACCTTCTTGCTTAAGCTGCTGCTTTTTCTTTTTGTAGTAAGAACGTTTCTCTACAACCGCACGGAGTGTTGCCGGCACAATGCCTTTACGCTTTGTGCAAATTCTGTAGCCGAGTTCGGGGACAGTATTACGTAGAGATTTCCCAGAAACATGTTTCTCTACGAGACCGTAGGTCGACTTCTCCCGACTCTGTCGGGATCCGCTAAACATGACATCCTTTCGCTCAGGACGACTGTTGGTGTCACCCTGAGCGCAATCCTGACTTATGTCGGGATGGAGTCGAAGGGTGCTCTCCGCGGCATCTTGGTAAACCTCGATGTTGCTATTACAACATCGGCAGTTAATCGTTTCCGGCGAAACATTGTGCCGCACCATAATCGTCGGATACATCGAAACGAAATCAAGCTCGGCAACATCCTCGTGGTAGCCGATCGGCGGCTGGAAAATCAGTCCGCCGCGGTCGGCAAGCAAAAGCGTTGATGCCGACTTGAAATCTTCCGGCTCGCGCTTCTTCGATGGAATTAAAATGTTGTTGCGGTACGCCCACGAGAGTTGAATCGAAGAAAGCCCCGTGCCGATAGATGCACGAGCTTGGCGCTGAACCGGTATTTGAGTTATGCGGGCAATTTCGTATAAGCCGTCTAAATAAGCTTCGGCTACAGTAAACGAGTTATGAACATCGATGTGCCATCTGCCAGCAAGCTCGAATGCGCCATCCTTGTGAACGACTTTTCCATACTGAAAGTAGCTCGACTCTTTTGTAGTAAAAAACCCGACGCCTTTATCGCGGTTAAATAAAAGCGGAACGTTGTGCTTCTTCGAAAGCGCAGTAAGCATCGGCATAAGAGAAGCATCGCCGTATTCTGTTAAAATTATATCCGGGTCAAAGTGGTAGATGTGCCAGTTGAGCGATTCGAGTATTTCTGTTGGTGTTTGCTGTTCAAGTACATACGACTTGTTATCGTAAATAATTTCGAGTTGAACAAACAGACGATATTTTGGAGGAACGAAATCATTTGCATTACGAATCGTAAGCATCGTAAGTGGTGGTATGCGGTACTCGAAAGCTTCGCGGTTATCCAACAAATTGAATGCAGATAGTTTTCCGTTTTCATCTATATGATACTCGCCGAAAGCAAGTGGGAACAAGTCGGTATGATAAAGGTAAAGTTGCGCGACGGAAATATCGGAATCGAAGAAAGCAAATGGTGGAAAATATTTTTCGAAGAACCAGACGGTTTCTTTGAAACGCATCGTGTCGTGGATGTTTACTTGCAGAACTTGCAGTTCATTATTAGTGTAGAGGTCGCGTTTTGTCGTTCGATTTGTTGAAACCGGCACACTGCATTTTTTCGCAATTACTTCAGCCTGCTTCATATCGGATGGGCTGAGATGCAAAAAGAAAGATGGCACAAAGTCGGCGCTGCAAACGTGCTTATTGCCGTCCTCATCTATTAGCCAGATTGTCAATCCTTTTGGAGAAGAATAAACATCAAATAACCAAGCCGCAATAATTTTGGATGTATGACTCACATTACTCTTTCAAATTCGAAATCCGAATATCTAAATCCGAAACAAATCCCAAAATTTAAACTTCAAAACGTTTTGAATTTGGACATTGGTGCTTGTTTAGAATTTCGTGCTTTGGATTTAGTATTTATTTACTGTTCAGGTAAGTATTTCTATCGAATTACTTCTCTCAATTTGTTCTTGCAGTTTCTTAATCAGTTTGCGCTGTTCAATCAACATCGAAATCACGATGCTTTCGAATGGGATAGTTCGCATCGCGTAGAAGTTCTCTGCGAGGTGGATACGTGCGGCGCGGAAGAGGTCGTCGAATATTTCCTGGTCTTCTTTGCGGAGTCCTCGTTTGTATTTCGACCAGCTTTCAATTTCGCTGTCGATTATTCCTGTGAATGTAGGCAGTGTTCTACCCATAAGTTTTACTCCTTTCTTTTTCGACTAAAAGTTTTATTTCATCATTAATTTCAAGCTTCTTTTGAACAATTTCCGGAGAGGTCGCAGCAAGCTTGTAAACAGTATCAGCGACCTGCTTGAGCGAATCGAAAAGCTGGTTGCGCTCTTTCGGCAAAACATTCCACTCCGTCGAAGTAAGTAATATTGATATGCCCTGTCGTCTCATTCGGTCGAGGTGGGTAATTATTCTGTGCAGCATTCCTTGAACTTCTCTGAAAGGAACCTGCTCGTCGTAAAAAGTATCGAGTAATCCGAATATCAGCGCAGTGTTGGATCCGATGCGTTTGAGAAACGGAACAAGCCGGTCGTTTATTGCTGCCTCCATTTGATACGATGTAAATCCGCGCGAGACGTAGATGCGTTTTAGCAAAACTTCCGGGTTGATGCGGCGCTGGCGGGCAAAGTTAGAAATTGCGTGCACATCGAAGCGGTTACACCCGTCTATTACTGCCAACGACTTGTTTTTTATCAATGTTTGAGAGGCAAGCAGTAGCGAAAGTTTAAACACCCGCTTATCGCCGTAGATCAGGCATATCTTGCCCGACGGCAGGTTTGTAAAATCGTTCATCAAAGCAAGCTGCGTAACCACGTTTTTATGTATAACGATATTGGACATTTTACAGGAATGTTTTACTCTACTGGAATATACGACAAATTTGTCGTCTTGTCAAGTTATGTGACGACAAATTTGCAGATTCGTAAATCGTGGGAATAATAGTTATTGTTGCGGCAGCTTGCTGTAATCCAATTCCGAACCGAGCATACTGTGCGGAATTAGATAGACTGCGAGCGTTATAATCGCCGCTGCTAAAACCCAGCGTTTGGGGTTTTTGAATTTATATGTAGATATTACTGCAAGTAACCAAGTTATAAAAACAACAGCAGTTTTGTTGTCGGTGAGGTCGGTGCCGAAGGGCCAGCCAGTCCAAAAAGCGCCGAAGGCATATTTCTGAACGATTGGTCCGAGAATCATTCCGCCTACAGTGAGCAAGCCGAATGTCCATAGAGCAAGTTTTTTCAAATTAGGTTCCTTCGAGAGCGATTCGATTCCTGCACGGTTAGAGAAAAGCATTCCTGTGAACATTGCAAGTACGTGGATAATCAAAACTAAAGTTGGAACGTCTCCCTTAAAGCGAATTATGTTAGGTCCCTGTTCAGGGAGCGTAAATGTTTTATCGCCGGCTTTCAACGTTACTTGATATTGCAATTTACCCGCCGGCGGCTGGTTAGGAAGTTCCGCCGACAAAATTCCATCTTTATATAACATTGGCACTTTAGCCCAGTCGTCGTTTGTTTTGTATCGTTTCCAAATTACAAAACCTTCGACAGCCGGGTCGTCTGTTTTTATTTCGACAGTATGATTTGTTGTGCCGCCGTGACTCCGAGCTACAGAATATTTAATATCCTTGCCGTCTAAATTAATTTTGCCTTTGATGGGATACGTCGGTCCCGTTGCGCGTTGGTAAACGGCGGAGCCGAGTGTGATAAGGAGCGCTAGTATCCAAAAAATGATAGTTCGTTTCATAAAACAAATAAATTAAAATTTAAGATATTTTTCTTTTAAACATCGTTTGCTGGAAGGTCTCTTCTTGTATTTTTACGACAGCATCGAATGCGGCTTCGAGATTTGCTTTAGTCATTTGTTGCATATAACTTTATTCTTGATTAAATATGAATATTGATAATCGAATTGGCACAATTATAAGAAAAATAGCAATCAGTATCAAATATAGGTTGGGTGGGGGTGATTCCGTCACGCTACTGGCGTGACGGAACGACTTTGGCGCCACAGGCGCCACGCTCTAGCTGACTATAAAATAAAAAAGAGAAACAGTAGGTTTCCCTTACATAAAAAGGTATGTCGAGCAAACTGCTCGACATACTGTGTCGGGGTGAGAGGATTTGAACCTCCGACTTCTTGGTCCCAAACCAAGCGCTCTAGCCGGGCTGAGCTACACCCCGAAATATTATCTCAAACTGCTGAGTCCCGTTCCGAATCTTTCGGAACGGGGTCCGCAATTCGACTGATCCGCCTGCGGCGGATGTCGAATTGGGACTACACCCCGTGTATTTATGTTGAAATAAATATAAGAAAGATTCGTATAACTTGCAAAATGAACTAATAACGGGCAAAAAACTTGACATTTGTGATAAATAAAATTAACTTTTAATAAGTTATTGGCAATCTACATGAAAAATATTACTATTTTATTTGTTGATGATGAACCGGGTATAAGAAAGACTGTATCATTGGGTCTAGAAGACCTCGGAATGAAGGTAATTACCGCCGAAAGCGGTGAAGAAGCATTGGAGATTCTGAATACATTAGAACCTGATTTGATAATAGCCGATTTAAGAATGCAACCAATGAATGGTTTTGATTTTTTTCAACACGTGAAAAATATTTCGAAACTAAAAACAACACCATTCTTTTTTCTTACTGCAGTTGATGACTTGATAGCCAAAAAATACAGCGACAACTTAGGTGCTGATGCATACATTACTAAACCGATCGATGTGGATGAACTTTATGAAATTATAGTATCTAAGCTTTCGAAAGAACCAAAAGGAGATAAGCAAACATGAAATCAATTCTAAAAAATTTGTGGAACAAAATCAAAGTGTTAATTAAAAGCTACCCAGTTGTTGTAGCCGCTATTATCATCTATCTATATTATCTTATCACATCCATCAATCTTTTCCAGACTTACAACGTAAAACGCACGTTTATAGATTATTTGTTACAATTCGATTCTTTAATTTTTATGTGGCTTGCCGTCGCAGCTTTTTTACAGTCACAAAAAATCAGGCAAGGACATATTGAAGAGACTATTAGAAGATTCGAAATCGAAAAACAATTTGAAATCCAAAAAATACATACAAAAGTCGTGAATGAAATGACTACTCTTCTGCAAGATCACGTAAATAATCCTTTAGCAGTTATCTCAGTGACTACAAAAGAGATCAGGCGTAAATTCGAGACAGACGCGGATATAATCAAATGGTTGGATAGAATAGATTCTTCTCTGCAACGAATTCACAATACAATTCGAGATATTCAGCATTATGAAACACAGAAAATGATTGAAGAATCGAACAAAGCGCTACAAAAGGGTGTAGAAAAAATATAAATATATTTTAACACTAAAGATGCCACTCAAAACTATCTTTTTATGTATATCGCTCATCTTTTTTGTAACTACCGTAAATTCACAAATCAATAAACCAAAGGTTGCGCTCGTATTAAGCGGCGGTGGTGCACGTGGTTTAGCACAAATAGGTGTTCTAAAAACTTTCGAAAAGTACAATATACCAATCGACCTGATTGTAGGTAATAGTATGGGGGCGATAGTCGGCGGGCTTTACTGTTCGGGTTATACGGCGGGAGAATTAGAAGACATAGTTTTAAAAACCAATTGGGACGAAATCTTATCACTTACCGACGAAACCAAACGAACAGAACTTTTCTTAGACCAAAGACAATCTAAAGAAAAAAGTTTCCTCGTCATTCGCTTCAATGGGTTACAGCCTATTATACCGTCGTCAATTTCGAGCGGGCAGCGTGTTACTAATTTTTTAAACAATCTAACAATGCAAGCACTTTACCACCCAAGTCCAAGCTTCGATGACTTGAAAATTCCATTCCGTGCTATTGCTACCGATATTGTTAGTGGAAGAAGGATTACCTTTGATACCGGACCCCTTTCTGAAGCCCTGCGTGCAAGTGTTGCCGTTCCCCTCTTATTTACACCGCTCGAAAAAGATACATTGTCTCTTGTGGATGGTGGTTTGGTCTCAAATATTCCGGTCGATGTCGCTAAATCACTCGCAGCGGAAATAATCATCGTAATAAATTCGACGAGTGAAATACTCAAGTTGAACGAACACAGCGCACCGTGGGAAACTGCTGACCAAATTATGACGATAATGATGCAATCCTCAAACGATAATCAGCTAAAGTTGGCAGACATTATTATAAAACCAGAGATAGGAAATCATCTTGCGTCTGATTTTTCTGACATAAGCCAACTAATAAAAGCAGGTGAGGAGACAGCCGAAAAAAAAATACCACAAATTCTATCTATCTTAAAAGCAAAACTGAAAAGTACAAGTTTTACTAATGATACTTTGTTTTACAATACGCAAACTACTTTTTTGAGTAAAATCAAAAATAACAAGCTCGAATATATTCGCTTTTTTGGGAATGACAAATTGGATGATTCAGTTATTGAAAATCATTTTTCTGAAATACTACACAAACCATACAACGAGGCAAAAATTAAACAACTCTCCGATTCTTTATTATTGATTTACAGACAAAAAGGATACAGTTTAGCAAGAATCGATTCAAACCAGTTTGATCCGCACAGCGGAATCCTGTCGTTTAAAATTAATGAAGGTAAGATTAAAGAACTGAAGTTTACCGGTAACGAGCATACTGCAGAATATGTTTTGCGAAGAGAAATTAATATGCACCCAGGCGATGTCTTTCAAATCAAGACGGCGCAGAAAGGCATAACGAATCTGAGTGCAACAGGTTTGTTCGAGTACGTTTTACTCGAAATACAAAGTGACGAAAACAAGGAGCCGATTGTTGTAATAAAAGTTAAAGAAAAAGTAACCGATGTAGTTCGGCTCGGTATAAACATCAATAACGAAAGAGGATTTATCGGTAACATTGAAGCAAGGTTGACAAATTTTAGAGGGCACGGTGAAGACCTCGGCTTAAATTTTACTGCTGGCTTACGCGACAGAAAAATTAGTTTAGATTATCTGGTATATAGAATCTTTCACAGTTACTTTACATTCAATTTTAAAATGTACCATCTTTTTCGCGATTTTTACACATATAAAGATGCGAATACCTCGCTGAGACGATGGGATAGAATGCAGCTTGGGGAGTTTAGGTTGATAAAATACGGCGCAGTCGTTAGTTTTGGATTACAGCTTGAGCGGCTCGGGAATATGATACTCGAATACAGGAGAGAGCAACACGAGATAAAGGAAATAACCTCTGGTGGTTACAGTCCCGAAAAATATCCTTTTGCGATTCTCAAGTTAGGAACAACTGTAGACACCAAGAATAAATTACCCTTTACAACCGAAGGGATGCTGCTCTCTATTGCTTACGAATCGGCAGTAAAGGAATTAGGAAGTAAATTAGCTTATACAAAGCTAACTTTACAATATGAAGCATATCTTACATTATTTTCGAACCATACTTTTAAGTATAAAACATATTTCGGAGTCGCGGATGCTACGCTTCCTCTTGCCGAGCAATTTTCACTCGGCGGCTTAAATTCATTTTTGGGTTTGAGGGAAAACGACAGCAGGGGAAGACAAATACTGCTGTTCAATTCCGAATATCGAATTCATTTTCCGTTTAAAATTGTTTACGATACTTATTTTTCGCTTACATACGACCTTGGTATGATATCGGCACAACCTCAAGAATTAAAATTATCAGGTATGCGCCACGGTATAGGAACTATTTTAGGGTTGGATACACCAATAGGTCCAGCGTTGGTCGGCGTAGGCAAAAGTTTTTATTTACCGACAAAAGTCGGTGCACGCACCGCTTACGGTCCGATGCTTTTCTATTTTTCCGTAGGATTTGAAATGTAAAAACAAATATGAAAACGACTCTTAAAAGTTTACTGAACTTATTAAGTAACAATAACAATATTTCATTCGAGGTTGTATTTTGGGATGGAGAGATCATCCGCATGGGACCCAGCAACCCAGAGTTTATTTTAAAATTCGTTACGAAGAATGCTGCCAAACGGACTATTAATGCGGGAGTCTTAGGTTTCGGAGAAGAATATATGGCAGGGAATATTACGATTGAAGGAAATTTCAGACAACTTCTCAGGTTAGGCGTTGATGACTATTTTCAGAACCTTAAACCTTCGTTACTCACAAAACTAAATACTTACCTAATTTACATTGGATCTTTAAACACGATTAGAAAATCGCCTAAAAATATTTCATACCACTACGACCGTGGTAACGATTTCTATAAACTATGGTTAGATGAGAGTATGACCTACTCGTGCGCGTATTATAAAAACAAAAATGACACTCTTGAAACTGCTCAATCACAAAAGTATGAACACATTTGCCGAAAACTCCTACTGAAAGAAAACGACACTCTTGTAGATATCGGATGCGGATGGGGAGGAATGCTAATTTATGCAGCAAAAAAATACATGATAAGAGGTGTTGGTTGTACACTTTCCGAGCCGCAGTACGAATATGCCAACAAAAAAATTAATGAAATGGGATTGGCTGACCGTGTACAAGTACTGTTACAGGATTACAGGAATGTAACAGGTAAGTATGATAAATTCGTTTCGATCGGGATGTTCGAACACGTCGGTAAAAAATTTATGCCTCTATTTATGGAAAAGGCGAAATCATTGTTAAAACTTGGTGGAGCAGGTCTTTTACACACAATTGGAAAAGAGAGACAGGCCCCTACAAACGCATGGACACGTAAGTATATTTTCCCGGGTGGTTATGTACCGGCGCTTGACGAAATTATCCGTGCTATGGGTAATACGGGCTTAGTACCGTTAGACGTGGAAAATTTACGAGTTCATTACGCTAAGACTTTGGACGAATGGAGTAAAAGATATGAAGCTAACGTTGATACGATTCGAAAAAAGTTCGATGAAAAATTTGTCCGTATGTGGCGCTTTTTCCTGAACGGCAGTTCTGCCGGTTTTTTGTACGGCGACACACGTCTGTTCCAGATTCTCTTCTCGAATGGTATAAACAACGACATGCCACTCACTCGTGATCACATTTATAAATAGACGGCATATGACCTTTTTAAATCCATTAGTCCTTTTCGGGTTATTAGC
>JAHJRJ010000305.1 GCA_018830765.1 Bacteroidota bacterium
ATGTGAAATCGAATACTTCTAAAATAGCTGTCCTTACACTCGGATGTGCAAAAAATATAGTGGATTCCGAGGAATTGTTGGAACAGATCGACCACAGCGATTACACAGTCACTAAAAATGCAGCAAATGCAGATGTAGTAGTTATCAATACTTGCGGATTTATTCAAGACGCAAAAACAGAATCTATCGAAACAATATTGCAATCGGTTGAATTGAAAAAACAAGGGAAATTAAAAAAAGTGATTGTAATGGGATGTCTTTCCGAACGTTACAAATCTGAATTACAAAAAGAGATTCCCGAAGTCGATGCCTTCATCGGCGCGAATAAAATCAATTCTGTTACTAAAAAGTTGGGGATAGATTTTAAGTGCGAGTTATTAGGCGAGCGGCATCTGACAACTCCACGTCATTATGCGTATCTCAAAATTGCTGAGGGATGCGATAATCCCTGCTCGTTCTGCGCAATACCTTTGATGCGTGGAAAACACGTCAGCAAACCAATCGAACGAGTTATAAAAGAAGCGCAACGACTTGCCGCATTAGGTGTGAAGGAGCTTATCTTAATTGCACAGGATACAACTTATTACGGATTAGACCTTTACGGGAGGCGGTCGTTGAAACAACTTTTGGGAAAATTGGGTAATGTTGATGGAGTAGAATGGATACGGTTAATGTATGCGTTTCCGGCAAAATTCCCTGAGAAGATATTAGATGTTTTTATTGACAATGATAAACTTTGTAAATATATTGATATGCCGGTACAGCACATTTCGGATAATATATTGAAGTCGATGCGGCGCGACATAAGTTCGTGTGCAACTTACAAGTTGATTGATAAAATCAGGAAGAAAGTTCCCGGAATCGCTCTCAGAACGTCGCTAATTGTTGGATATCCGAACGAAACGGACAAAGAATTCCAAGAACTTATTGATTTTGTGAAAGAGGTCGAGTTCGACCGTCTGGGCGTATTTACTTACTCGATAGAAGAAGACACACACGCTTTCGGTTTAGGCGATCCGGTGTCCGACGATGAAAAACAAACCCGGAGAAATATGCTGATGGAAATACAAAGCGAAATCTCTTACAAAAAAAATCAATCATTTACCGGAAAAAAAATCAGAATATTAGTCGATAGCAAAACTTCTTCTACTGCTTTTTGCCGGAGCGAATATGATGCCCCCGAAGTGGATAATGAAGTCATAGTCGAGTCGGCAGATAAAATGAAAATAGGAAATTTTTACGACGTGAAAATCGTTGATATTTATGAATATGACTTGTTCGCTCAGTTTGAAGCGACAGGCAGAAAACAGAAATCGAAAAATTGTGACGAAGCCATTCCTTTAGAAAAAGCAAACTAAAATGCGTATCTATCTTTTAATATTTATCTTATTACTGAGTATTACACCGGCTGTATCAATATCTCAAGTAGAAACCAGAGGTGGAGAGGAAGTAGGAGTACCCAAATTCTATTTTGAAGCGTTAGGGTTCGCTTCGACCACCGACGGAGAGAGTAGACTTGATATTTATCTACAGGTTCCTTACGAGGCATTGTCTTTTATAAAAAATGCAAATATTTTTGTAGCAGATTATGAACTGACCATAGGAATCTATGACAGTTCCAGAGAGCTTGTAAAGGAAAAAGTATGGAGTGAAACCATCCAAACGACCTCTTATGACGAAACGATATCGTTAAGACACTATAAATTGAGTCACCAATCTTTCCTGCTGAATCCCGGGAAATATCAAACAGTAGTTCAAATTCGTGATAACCAAACTAAAAAATCTACTCGATTAAGTCGCGACATTGAGCTTCGCAACTTTTCGAGCCGTCAATTTGACGTATCCGATATAATGCTATTAAATCAGTTGAACATCGAGGGGGGCAAAAAAACAATCGTTCCGAATATTTTGGGCAATGTGTCGGATTTGGGCGACGGGTTTTATCTGTTTTTAGAAATTTACAATAAAGTTGCCGCCGATTCTGTACGAATTACTTACAACATTTCATCCGCGAAAGATAAAACCTTCAGGCAAGAAACAGTTTCTCAACCGTTAAATGCCGGAAGTAATTCATCATTCGTAAAAGTGAGTGCCGCTGAACTTCCGATGGGGACGTACAGAGTTACATTACAAATCGTTCCACACATACTCAATACTGTTTTGGATTTAAAAGACTACATAGTAAAAATCAGTCGGATTTTTAAAGTGCAATGGAGAGGAATTCCGACTTCCATCGTTGACCTTGATGCTGCTATCGAACAGATGGTTTACATTATGGAACGGCGAGATGTTGAACGCTTAAGAAAACTTCCACAGTCGGAGAAACAGGAAGCTTTTAAAGAGATATGGAAAAAAAGAGACCCGACACCGAACACCGAACGAAACGAACTGATGGAAGAATACTATGCACGAGTCGAATATGCAAATAAAAACTTTAAACATTACATCGAAGGATGGCGAACGGATATGGGAATGGTATTCATTATCTTTGGGTCGCCGAATAACGTCGAACGACATCCGTTCGACATAAATACGAAACCTTACGAAGTTTGGTATTATTATGAGATTAACCGTCAGTTCGTCTTTGTTGATAATACCGGATTCGGAGATTACCAATTAATAACACCTATATGGGATGTGTATCAAAGACCGAGATAATTTCAAGGAAATAATTCCTTCTTTGCGAGTTTTTTTGACGGTTTCTCTTTTATTTGTATCGTCCCATCATCTTTTTTCGTTTACCCAACCAAAAGTTAAATCAATCAACATCTACCAAACGGTAACTGTATTTTCAAATAATTTTTTAACGGATAACATCGTTTTAAAAGTTAATGATATTTTTATGGAAGAAAAGCTTCAAAGTGATTTTGATAGAATTAGAAACTTGTATTTTCGGGATTGTTATTATTTAGCTTATGTAGATGTTGATTCGGTAATTTTTTCGGACGACAGTTCTTGGGTCGATTTATATTTTTTGATAAATCCAGGACCCCAAATTACTCTCGGTAAAATTGAAATTTCAGGGAATACGCTATTCACCACAGATTACATCAAGAGCAAATTTTACGCAGCAGCTAATTCTTGCCTCGACCAAAATTTATTGGAATCCGACATAGATAATTTAATAAAAGAATATGAAAACAACGGCTATCCATTCGCATCTGCAAGCATCAACAGTATTATGATAAATAATGAGACTAATTCTCCGACACTGTCGGTAGTGATCGAAATCGATGAAGGCGAGAAAATCAAAATTGAAAGCATACGAGTAGAGGGAAATAACGAAACTAAGACAGAAGTAATCGCACGCGAAACCCGTGTTCAGTACGGAGAGATTTATGATGCCGAAAAAGTTAAAAAAATTCCGCAACGCCTCAATAGGTTAAAGTTATTCACGTCGGTCGAAGAACCTCAAATATTCTTATTGCCCGACACTTTGCTCAATCACAAGCAACGGGTGCGTGCAGCCGGACTTGTGATAAAAGTTGTCGAGGGTAACGCAAACACTTTCGACGGAGTTATCGGTTATCTTCCCGGATCTGCTTCCGAAAAAGGTTACTTTACCGGTTTGGTCGATGTTGGTATGAGGAACCTTTTCGGTACGGGCAGAAAATTAAGCGTGAGGTGGGCTCGCGAAGAAAGAAATTCACAAGAAATCGGAATTCGCTACTTAGAACCTTGGTTGTTTAATTATCCTGTAAATCTCGGAGGTTCATTTTTTCAACGCCAACAGGATACAACTTATGTACGCAGAGTAAGCGAATTGAAACCTGAATTTATGTTTACTGAAAATCTTACGATAAGCGGCCTGTTTAATCAAGAAAATATTATATCTTCTAGTGTCGTTGCAGCGACGAACGTAAATTCCAGCGGTACAATTTCGGCGGGAATTGAGATTGCTTACGATACGAGAGACGACCCCTACAACCCGACAACAGGAATTTTTTATAAAACCGATTATCGCGTCGGCCGGAAAAAAATATATTCTCTTCAAAAATCTTTATCGGTTCAAAAAGTGGGAATTGACATCGAATTATTTTTCGAAACATTCCGGAAGGAGGTTTTTGCAATCGGTTTGCACGGCAGAGATTTGCGTAAGAAAGAGATTGAGTTAAGCGACATGTTTCGTTTCGGAGGGTCATCTACTCTAAGAGGGTATCGTGAGAACCAATTTCTCGGCACGCGTATTTTTTGGTCGAACCTCGAATATAGATTTTTAATGGCGAGGCGTTCCTACTTCTTTGGATTTTTCGATACGGGCTATTATTTTCGTTCTAACGATGAATCTACAAATCAGGCGACATTGAGTAATTTTAAGTATGGTTATGGAGTAGGAATCCGGATGGAAACCGGTTTGGGAATTATTAGCGTTAGCTTTGCTTTCGGAAAAGACGATTCATTCAGTCAAGCAAAATTTCATTTTGGTTTAATAAATGATTTCTGATAACTCAAGATCAATTATATCCCAGAGAAAAATTCTCCCAATGATCGAGTATGAGAGTAAATTCTGGGAGAATGGTTTACGCTTTATAGCCGGCGTTGATGAATCTGGACGCGGACCTCTTGCCGGACCGGTAGTGGCTGCGGCTGTTGTATTTCCCAAATCACTTTTTGCACGCGACTCAAATCCTATTGCGGACGTGAAAGATTCAAAAAAACTCACACACAAAAAACGTGTACAAGTTTTTGAAAATATTCAAAAGAAAGCTTTGAGCATTGGCGTAGGCATCGTTTCGCACAACGTTATTGACGAGGTCAACATTTTGAATGCGACATTCAGGGCGATGCATAAAGCGATCAATCG
>JAHJRJ010000306.1 GCA_018830765.1 Bacteroidota bacterium
AGACGAATGTTATTAGTTGAAATAGACTAAAACATTAATTATATTAATTTGAAATTTCAATTGATATCACAAGATAAAAAAATAAGCTATGGCTCGATCAATTCCTGCATTGGTTAATCATCGTTTACTTGAATGGGCGAGAAAAGAAGCAGGTTACACCGATGAAGAAGCAGCCGAAAAGCTCAAACGTTCGGTTGAAGAATTACGTGCTTGGGAATCAGGTGATGAAAAACCAACATTACGCCAAGCGGAAAGATTAGCCAAGATATATAAAAAACCTTACTCTGTTTTTACACTTTCAGAACCGCCAAAAACAACTCCACTAGCAACAGAATATCGTCGTTTACCTAATGTTACACCGGGTAAAGAATCACCTGAGCTTCGGTTTGCGTTACGCGACCTGCTGTATCGCAGGCATGTAGCATTAGAACTATTCGAAGAGTTAGGCGAACTGCCCGAAAAATTTTCTTTACAAGCCAAGTTATCTGAACAGACTGAAGAGTTATCAAGACGTATTAGAAATCTATTTCAAATTACTCACGAGAATCAATTTAATTGGCAGAACGACTCCCATGCATGGAAAGCATGGAGGAATGCTGTTGAAGTGCAAGGAATTCTTGTGTTATTATTCTCGGACGCAACACATGAAGAAGTACGCGGCGTATCATTATTTCACTCAATGTTACCTGTTATTGGTATCAACACAAAGGAAATAACAGCATCTCGACCGTTTACACTGATGCACGAATTTATACACATTCTATTAGCGAATGGAAATGAAGAAAAACCTGCTATTGATGAAAGACACACGAGTGCTGAATGGAAAAAAATCGAAGAATTCACTGAACGAGTAGCTGGTGGGATTTTGATGCCGGAAGAACTACTTAAACAAGAACACTTAATACAAACAAGAGTGCCATCATCAATTTGGAGTATACATGAAATTCAGAGATTGGCACGTAAGTACAAGGTAACACCTTTAGCTTTTACAACACGCCTTCTAATTCTTGGGAGGATGAATCCAGCATCTTACCGTAATTGGAAAGATGCGTGGAAAGAATATTTAGATCAACATCCACCGAAGAAGGGTGGATTCGCAACACCGGCTGAGAAATCGCTCAACCGTAACGGTTTAACATACACTACGCTCGTTATCGATGCATTAAATATGGAAAGGATAACACCGGTATCTGCATCTAAATATTTGAATGTAAATTACCCTTACGTTGAAGAATTAAGGCTTCACATTGCTTTTGGAGAACCATTACCTACATATAGGAGGAAGGGAGAATAATGTATTCAGTCGACACTAACGTTTTCATCGATTGGTGGGAACGTCGCTACCCGCCGGATGTATTTCCTTGTGTGCAAAAAGCTATGGAAGGATTAATGCTATCTTCAAAACTCTTTGCACCAATACGTGTTCAAGAAGAAATAAATCGTGTTGGTTCACCAGGTCTTCAACAATGGGCAAAGCTGAATAAAACGATCTTTGTTCAACATGAAGAGGAATTACAAGAAATAGCAAATAAAATCCAATTTGATTATCCGGACCTCATTGATAATACAACGCTTGAAGATGAAGCAGATCGTTGGATTATAGCGTTAGCAAAGCTGCATTCCCAAGATCACTGGATAGTTGTGACTCATGAGACACCATTTAAGAAAAAGCGTAAACCTGACCGGAAGATGTATATTCCAGACGTATGTCGATCTATGAATATAGAATGCGTTGAATTTCTCAAACTTATGAGAAAAGAAAGATGGATATTTTGATAAGGACATTATTTTAAACATACCCGCTCAGCTTCCCGTGAGAACAGCGTGTCAAAATGACGATAAATAAATAATTTTACAGTTTTTTCCTTTTTTTTGCTTTTCTTTAACTCTATTCTTACCTTAAATTTGTCTTTGGCTATCAAAACAATCTATTATCTGATAATTTTTATACTTACGGCGCGCGGTCGAGTTTTGCTTACAGAAAAGAAGCCGGACCGTTTAGTGCCGACGGCGGATTCAAATCGAGCATTACCGACAGTTGCGTTTCCGAATTATTTGCTGGTCAATTGAGCAGTTTGGTTCTATACAATTTACCCGACGATTATTATATTCCTGAAAAGATGGCTATTGTCATTGTCGTCGATGTCGAGTTGAACAAAAACTCGTTAGAAAAATTGAATTTAGGAAAAGTAAACTTGGTTGACGTTAATGGTAAAGCGATAAACCGGTGAAGTTGAGAAGATAAGAAGTTGATTATTGAATATGAATGTTAGAAAAAAAGTAACATAGAGAGCCACAGAGAAGTTGTGAAAGAAGTAGGTAGTATCAAAGTACAAAGAACAAAGTACTAGGAACGAAACACCAACGACGAATGACGAATCACAAATTACGAAGTACAAAGAACAAAGTACAAATTAGAGTTAAAGTTATCATAGGAGTAACATTGCAAGCTACGGCAAGAGATATTGTGCAACAATTTCCTGGATCGAGATGCTTTATTGTAACTGATTCAAATGTGAAAAGGTTATATTCAATTGATTTAGAATTATTTTTGAAAAAGGCGGGAATGGAAACCCACTTAATTTCATTCAGGGCGGGCGAGAGTTCAAAGACACGCCGAACGAAGGAATATATCGAAGACCGGCTGCTCAAATATCGAGCAGACCGTAACTCCATTATAATAGCGATCGGCGGCGGTGTCGTCGGCGATATTGCAGGCTTTACCGCAGCTACATATCATAGAGGAATAGAGTACATTCAAGTTCCTACAACACTCCTTGCTCAGGTCGATAGTAGTGTGGGGGGAAAGACAGCCGTCAACCACCCGCTTGGAAAGAATCTCATCGGCAGCTTTTATCATCCGGTTCGCGTTTATATTAATACTGATACTCTTTCGACATTACCACAAAGGCAATTCAAAAACGGAATTGCTGAAATCATCAAGTACGGCGCTATTTTGGATTTGGAGCTCTTTCAATATCTTGATATTAACAGACAGAAAATATTAAATCGTGATAAGAGTTGTCTTGTGCACATAATTAAAAGATGTTGCGAGTTGAAAGCTCTTGTCGTTCAAAAAGACCCCGAAGAAAAATCTTACAGAAGAATTTTGAATTTCGGTCACACAATCGGACACGCTGTAGAAAAGTTATCGAATTATAAAGTCCCGCACGGTTTTGCAGTTGCGATTGGTATGGTAGGTGAGGCTCTTATTGCAAAAAACTTAGGATTACTTTCCCTCGAAGGTTTTCAAAAATTACAGAAATTAATTTTGTCGTATAAATTGCCGGTAAGCATTCCGTGCCGGTTTACTCTCGATGAAATTTTGACTGCGACAAGATCCGACAAGAAGGCAAAGAACGACAAAATTATGTACACTCTAATAAGTAAAATCGGCATCGCTAAAATTGACGTTCCACTTTCGGTAAATAAAGTTAGAAAATTGCTAATCAAAGACAAGAATTTTTTTGAAAAATGATCTGCATTAGTATTCAGCCTAAAAGCTTAAGAGAAGCAAAACAACTACTAAAAATTACCGGTAAACTCACGGACATTGTTGAGCTTCGGCTTGAGTTAATCAATTCTAATAATTATAAAGAAATATTTAAAAGTCACAAACCTAAACTCATAATTACTTGTCGGAAGTCAAAACATTCCTATAATAATTCCGATATATCGGTATTACACGACGCAATCGAATCAGGCGCTGAATACGTTGATGTGGATATTGCCGAAGGCGGACTTGCGATAGCCGACGTTATTCAGCACGCGCGAATGTATCCATTTCTCAAAACGGTCGGAATCAAAAATTGGAAATTGAAATTTGATGATAATATCACCCGTCATGTACAAGACAAAACCCGAAAAACAAAAGTAATACTCTCTTACCATAATTTTGAACAAACGCCGCCCAACATCGGTAGAATCTTTTCTGAGATGAAAAAATATGGAGCTGATATTCTTAAAATTGCAGTCAAAGCAAACGATATATCCGATAATGTTAAAATTTTTAAGTTGTTGGGAACAGTAAAGAAACAAAATGAAAAACTGACTGCATTTTGCATGGGGGAAAAGGGAGAAGTGAGTAGAATACTTTCTCCCAAATTCGGCGGATATATGACGTATTGTTCGTTGGAAGAGGGGAAAGAAACCGGCGATGGACAACTGCCTATAGAAAAGATGCTAAACGTTTATAATTATAATAGCATTAATCAGAACACAAAGATATTCGGGCTTATCGGGAACCCCGTCGAACACAGCTGGGGAATATATTTGCACAATGAGTATTTTAGAAAGGAAAAGATTAATGCAGTGTATCTCAATTTCTTAACTGACGATACGAAATTTTTTTTAAAGTCCTACTCTGATTATTTAACCGGCGCCAGTGTAACGATACCTTTTAAGGAAACATTTGCAAAGCTCGTTGATGAATTAAGTCCTGAGGCATACATGACAAAATCAGTAAACACTATCCTTCGAGTAAAAAATAAATGGAAAGGCTACAACACCGACTATAAAGCTATATATGATTCATTGAAACACAAAGCGAAAGGAAAAATAGTAGCAGTTATCGGTACCGGAGGGTCGGCACGAAGCACAGTGTGTGCTGCGATGTCGCTCGGCGCAAAAGTCTTTGTCGCCGGAAGAAATCTCACTAATGCCCGAAAACTATCTTTGGAGTTCGGTTGCAAATATACCGATTTGAGAAATATAGATTCTGTAAAGCCGGATATTATCATCAATACAACTCCGTTGGGAATGCAACCGTACGTTAACGCCAGCCCAATTCCGGCGAGCGTAATCAAAAAAAATATGCTTGTCGTGGATTTTGTTTATACACCACCGCAAACCAAACTTTTAAAAATAGCGAAAGCTAAAGGATGTAAAACAATTTCCGGTGTGCAAATCTTTAAACGGCAGGCAAAGTTACAGCAAGAATTATTTTTATCGGCTTTTCATTCTGAGGATGTAAAGTGATGGATGTGAGGACAATCAGAACGGTGGGAATGAATGCGCCGGATTTCGGCGTAGTTACTGTCCCTGCCTCCAAGAGCTATACGAACCGTGCATTAATCATATCGACTTTAGCGGACGGAGTTTCGAGAATACGTAACTCTTCCACGGCTGATGATTCGCGTTTAATGATTGATGGTTTGAGAAAGTTCGGCATCGTAACCGAGGAAACGGAAAATGAAATTGTTATTCACGGAACAGGCGGGAAAATCAATTCGCCGGAAACTGAAATTTACGTCGGTAACGGCGGTACAACTATGCGGTTTTTAGCCGGACTTGCTGCATTGGCAAACGGAGTTACAGTGCTAACTGGCGATAATAGAATGAACGAAAGACCTATTTCGGGATTAACCAAAGCGTTAAATCAACTTGGTGTGGATATCGAGTCCAATAACGGTTATCCGCCATTAAATATTTACGGCGGGAAAATAAAAGGCGGAGCGATAAATATAGAAGCGAATGTCAGCAGTCAATTCATCTCATCTGTATTGATGATTGCCCCATATGCCGAATCCGATATCACATTAAAGCTCACAGGCAAAGTGTACTCAAAACCTTATATAGAGATGACGCTTGATGTTATGCGGGCTTTCGGAGCAGAAGTTCAGCAAGATGAAAATCATTATTTTGTTAAATCGGTAAATCCCTACAAGTCGCGAACATATACAATAGAAAACGACGCGTCGTCAGCGTCTTATTTTTTTGGAGCAGCAGCAACAACAGGGGGGAAGATTAAGGTTGCTAACTTGTCTTCTAATAGTAAACAAGCGGATATAAAATTCCTCGACGTTCTTAAAAAAATGGGCTGTGAAGTAATAAGTGAGCCGGATGGAATTACCGTTATCGGCAACAAATTAATCGGAGTCGATGTTGATATGAGCGATATGTCGGATGTAGTTCCAACTTTGGCAGTGGTTGCTGTATTTGCCGAAGGTAAAACTACAATCAGAAATGTAGCGCATTTGCGATATAAGGAATCGGACCGGCTGAACGCTTTAGCAACAGAATTGCGTAAATTAGGTGCTCAAGTTATAGAACTCGATGATGGGTTGGAAATTACTTCCGGTAAGCTATCAGGATCGGAAATTGAGACATACAACGACCATAGGATAGTGATGAGTTTTGCGATTGCAGGACTAAGGGTACCGAATATTTCAATCTTGAATCCGGCTTGTGTGAAGAAGTCGTTCCCGGATTTTTGGGAAGAATGGGAAAAGGTAGAAGGTAGTAGGTAGTATGGAGTATGAAGTATTGAAAAGAGATGTTCGATGTCAGATTTCCGATTTTCGTAACTCACTGCTCACCGCTCAGTGCTCAATGACTAATG
>JAHJRJ010000062.1 GCA_018830765.1 Bacteroidota bacterium
ATTATTGGTGGTAATTCACAAATCGAGGGTATGGAAAATATCGAAGAAGCCCGACTGCTCGAAATCGTCCTGAAAGCCGGTGCTCTTCCCGCACCTGTTGATATTATTCAACAACAGACCGTAGGTCCATCACTCGGACAAGATTCCATAGAAAAGGGAGTCATGTCGTCACTTCTCGCATTTATCTTAACTGTTGCCTTTATGATTTTCTATTACAGTAAAGGCGGCAGTGTCGCCGATTTTGCATTAATGTTTAATTTACTATTTGTATTAGGAGTATTGGCAGGATTCGGTGGAACGTTAACGCTTCCCGGTATCGCAGGTATGATACTTACCATGGCGATTGCCGTCGATTCAAACGTTCTGATTTTCGAACGCATACGAGAGGAAGCCGTGACCGGAAAAACCTTACGCGCAGCGATAGATGCAGGATACTCTAAAGCGTGGTCAGCAATCCTCGATTCAAACTTGACCACATTCTTTACTGGCGTGATCTTATACAATTTTGGCACAGGTCCGATACAAGGTTTCGCTCTCACACTGATGATCGGTATTACTGCAAGTATGTTCAGCGCTATTGTTATTACACGAGTCATATTTAATATTTTAACCGAAAAAGGTTCAAAAGTAAGTTTTGGATAATTTAACAACGGAGATTTGTAAGAATGAGATTCTTTAAAAAAACTAATATAGATTTTCTCGGAAAAAGAAATAATTTTTATATAGTGTCGTTTGTTGTTATCACAATGGGTTTAGTAGGATTGCTATTTAAGGGAATGCCTTTAGGTATCGATTTTATGGGCGGTACTGAATTAGTAGTCCAATTCCAGACACAACAAAGCATCAGAAGCATACGCGATGCATTAAACAAGACAGGCTTAACCAAAGCCGAAATAAAGCAGTATGGTGACCCACGAAATATTCTTATCCGCACAACAGAACAAGAAGTCGGAACGGTGATCGGGGATCTGATCAAAGAGACATTGGCGAAAAACTTCCAAAATAACCCCGCCACTCTACTGGAAGAACTCAAGATTGGTCCAAAAATCGGCGCTGAATTAAGAACAAGTGCGCTATATGCAGTTTTCGCATCCTTAGTCGTTATGCTTCTGTATATCGGCTTCCGGTTTAAGTTCATTTTCGGAGTAGGGGCCGTTGTAGCACTGTTCCACGACGTTCTAGTAACGTTAGGTGTCCTCACACTGCTGAACGGTATAAGCCCATTTTTCGACTTCGAGATGGATCAGAATATGATTGCTGCTTTCCTTACTCTCGTAGGTTTGTCTGTAAACGACTCCGTTGTTATCTTCGATAGAATACGTGAGAATATGAAGGTACATAAAACTCTAAGTGTAAGCGAAGTAATGAACAAAAGTATAAACGAAACTCTTAGCCGGACGATTATTACTTCGGGAACAATTTTCGTTGTCCTATCCATCATTATGCTGTTCGGCGGTGAAGTTACACGCGGCTTTGCATTTGCTCTAACAATTGGTATTATTACCGGTACCTACTCTTCAATCTACATCGCAAGTGCTGTCGTTTATGAATGGTCGTTAGTACAAAAGAAAAAAGCTAAATAATTATCTATGAAATATAAGATTAAAGAACAAAAGAACGTTTCTGTGATCAACCTTGAGGGGAACATCATGGGCGGTCCAGACGCTTTGCTTCTGAATGAATTACTTCACGGATTGGTTAAAGAAGGAAAGAAAAAAATCGTTCTCGACATGTCAGCAGTAAAACTGATGAACAGCTCCGGCTTGGGAATGTTGATAGCGGCATTGACTACCGTTAGGCATGCATCGGGCAATCTGAAATTAGCGGGTGTTTCTAAAAAAATCGAAAACCTGTTTATCATCACGAAATTAATTAACGTTTTCGAGCAATATAAAACTGTAAAACAAGCCGTCGATAGTTATTAATGCTGCTATGAGCGTAAAAATTATTGTAGGTGCCCAATGGGGCGATGAGGGCAAGGGCAAAATCGTTGACCTCCTCAGCAAAGAAATCGATATTGTTGCACGGTATCAAGGTGGCGCAAACGCCGGTCACACCGTTGTTATCGGTGATCAACAATACGTTTTACATCTAATCCCTTCCGGAATTTTTCATTCAAATGTTACCTGCGTGATTGGCAACGGCGTCGTAATCGACCCCGTTGCGTTGATGGATGAGATCAATCAGCTCACTAATCTCGGTATCGACATAAAAGGACGTCTGTTTATAAGCCACAACGCACATCTTATCATGCCTTATCACAAATTACTCGATGGCTTGAGAGAACAGACATCTGAAAAAATCGGAACAACGGGAAAAGGAATAGGACCTGCCTACATCGACAAAGCAACACGCAGAGGGATTAAGGTTGTTGACTTACTCGACCGAAATTCTTTCAAGGAAAAATTGAAAAGAAATATTGCCGAACATAACCTCGTCTTAAAAAATATTTATGGGACAGGAATATTAGATGCAGATAAGATTGTTTCCGAGTACGAGGAGTTCGACCAAAAGATCGACGAATTTGTAACGGATACCGCTTTTTTTCTCAACAATGCAATTAAAGAAGGAAAAAGAATTTTAGCCGAAGGTGCGCAAGGCGCATTATTGGATTTAGACCACGGCACTTATCCGTTTGTAACTTCTTCAAGTCCGACGAGCGGCGGCGCTTGCACGGGATTAGGAATTCCACCCACTTCAATCAAGTCGGTGATGGGAGTTGTTAAAGCATACTGTACGCGAGTTGGAAATGGTCCTTTCCCAACTGAATTGGATAACGAGTTAGGCAACGAAATACGGAAGACAGGAAATGAGTTCGGTGCAACAACCGGACGACCGCGGCGATGCGGTTGGCTCGACGCGTTTTCTCTTAAATATTCAATCATGATAAATGGTATCCAAGAGTTAGCTATCACCAAACTCGA